>JAUVEE010000013.1 GCA_030594935.1 bacterium | reverse complement strand
GGATGCAGAATACTTCTTTAACTTCTCTGTCTTCATTTACAACAACAGGCTGGACCACTGTTTATGGTCCCCAGTCTTATACGGCTCCAACAGCAGGCACTTGGAAGTGCCATACATTGAGTCCTACTTTTACCTGGGATGGCATCAATAATTTGATGGTTGATGTGTATAGAAATGATTCATTCTGGACTAACGGCGGAGGCAATTATGTCAGGTCAACGTTAGCGGGCAGAACATATGCGGGGTATTGTGACAGTTGCGCTGGTTGCGGTCCGGGCGGAGATTGCGATAATCCATCATCTAAATCAGCGTTTAGTCACGTGCTTAACGTGCAGCTTACCTATACTTCCCTAAACCAAAATCCGGATATTCCCATTTTGAATCTTCCCGCTGACGGAGCCGTAGGAATAAGTCTTACTCCAGATTTAAAGTTTGATTATAATGATTCAGAGAGTGATAGCTGTACTAAATTTGATATTCAAGTGGATGACAATTCTGATTTTAGTTCTCCTGAAATAAATATTGTTGATTATTCTACTGGCGGTCCCTGGGTAAGCGGTTCAACTATTACTTATTCAGTTTCTTCTGATTTGTCTAATTCTACCCAATACTACTGGAAAGTGAGAGTTTATGACGGTGCAAATTGGTCCGATTGGTCAAATGGAAGCTGGGATTTTACAACCGAAGCAATACCCCCTTGGGATAATTCAGACTGGGACTACCGGCGGGAAATAACCATTGCTCCGATTACTGCCGCAGCTAATTATCAAGTGATGTTAGAATTGAATACCGCCATCATGGGCAACCCTTATGCTAATGTTAATACCGATGGTTCAGACCTTCGTTTTACTGCTGCTGACGGCACAACTCTGCAGGACTACTGGATAGAATCTTGGGACAATACCGGGGATTCAGTTGTTTGGGTGGAAGTTAAAAACATCGGGACAAATACTATATATATGTATCACGGCAATACTGCGGCTGCTTCCTTGAGCAACGGCCTGGCCACCTTCTTGGCTTTTGATTTAAAGATTGACGGGCCAATGGGAGGGAAGACTTCCCGAGGAGGCTGCTATTCTTGTTCTATTGTTCATAACGGCACGGTTGAATGTTGGGGCAGCAACGCTGATGGTCAATTGGGCAACGGTACTTACACTACCAGTACTGTTCCGGTAACTGTTTCCGGAATCAATAATGCTATTGGAGTAGCGGGAGCTTGCCGGCATTCCTGCGCCTTGCTAGATGACAATACAGTAGAATGCTGGGGGAAAAATGATTGTGGCCAGCTGGGAGACGGGACCAATAACGATAGTAATGTTCCGGTCACCGTTTCCGGAATCAATAATGCTATTGCTGTGGCTGTGGGATATAATCATTCCTGCGCCGCGCTTAATGATAACACGGTCAAATGCTGGGGCTGGAACTGGAAAGGCCAACTGGGAGACGGCACTAATAATAGCACCTCTACTCCGGTAACTGTTTCCGGATTAAATAATGCTGTGACTGTAACAGCCGGAGATGCGCATACTTGCGCTGTGCTTAATGACGGTACAGCCAGATGCTGGGGATACAATAATATTGGACAATTAGGCAACGGCACCGTTATTGACAGCACTGTTCCGGTCACTGTTTCCGGATTAGATAATGCTGTAGCTATTTCAGCAGCAGCTTGCTGCCATACTTGCGCTTTAATCAACAACGGCACGGTTGAATGCTGGGGAGAAAACAATTCCGGTCAATTGGGAGACGGCGGCGCTAACGGCAGCACTGTTCCGGTCACTGTTTCCGGGTTGAACACTGCGGTCAGTATAGCAACAGGATATGAACATTCTTGCGCT
Source organism: bacterium (assembly GCA_030594935.1). Lineage (GTDB taxonomy): Bacteria > Patescibacteriota > Minisyncoccia > Minisyncoccales > JAGLPU01 > JAGLPU01. The sequence continues at coordinate 12,560 of JAUVEE010000013.1, read as the reverse complement.
TTAATCAACGACGGCACGGTTGAATGCTGGGGTGGTAACTGGAAGGGCCAACTGGGCGACGGCACTAATACTCCCAGCCCTGTTCCAATCCCTGTTTTCGGAATCAACAATGCTGTGGCCATAGAATCAGGGAGCCATCACGGAGGCGCTTTATTGGAAGACGGAACAATCAAGAAATGGGGTGATAATGTTTGCGGCCAATTAGGAGATGGTGGTTATGTTGACAGCAACACTCCAGTAGCTACGTTAAACTATGACCTTGGCGGCATTTACAATAAAACCGGCAGAATTTCAACAGTGCCTGACCCTGATTCTGATATTTATTTTATTCATGAACACACTTCTCCTTACTCTCTAGTTTCTAGCATAGGGGCAGCAGAGCCGCAATTTATAGCTCCGGCCAGTTTTGTTGTTAAAAAAGCAGACCTTTGTTTTTGCACATCTTCGGACGAATGCTATAGCGGTGTTTGCGGCGGCGGGACTTGCGGTGGGGCCGCCACTACTACTATATATATTGAGAATACCACTTCTACTTTGCCCAGTTCCACTTCAGCGTACTGCCCAAACGAAGGAGGAGGAAAAGTTATTTTTTCCTGGGATTACAAGAATGATGATGGGCATAATATGAACTACTTTATTTTTCAGGCGTCTACTTCCACTGATTTTTCTCCAGCTAATTTAATCATAGACACAACAGACGCAACAACCTCTTATCCGGCTTTTCCAAATGATAACATTATTTATCAAGTAAATGTCTATACAATACAATTAGAAAATAAGCTGGTATACGGCGAATCTTATTACTGGAGAGTCAAGGTTTATGATGTTGTTGGTAATGAATCTGAATATATAGAGGCAGGTGAGCAAGCTCATACTGCTCCTCACTTATATCCATTGCCAGGGTTTGCCTGGACTCCTCAACTCCCGACCAAAAATGAAATTATCCAATTTTGTGCGATAGATGAGGGAAATTGCACCAGCACTCTGTTAGGAGATAAAACCATTTGTTATAACAATTCTAATAATCCTATCCCGGGTTGCCCAGGAGGCGTTTTCCAATGGGATATTGATCCTTCTACTGGAATTGAGTTTGTGGACGGCACTGACGCAAATTCCGCCAATCCTAGAATCAGGATTCCCGATGACGCAGATGTTACCCTTGAGATCACTGACGCAGACGGACTTGGCTGCTGTTCAACTTCCACCTTCTTGGGCATCAAGCCTCCTATTCCGGAATATAAGGAAGTTTCTCCTTTAGGCTCTGTTTTTAAAAGCGTTTTAGCTAGTATGATTAGTTCCGTTAGTAGTTTAGCTTTTTTGCTTTTCTGAAATTAATATAAACCAATTAACCCAAAACAAAATGAAAAAAATATTCCTGCTGTCATTTCTAATTTTAATCTCAACTCTTGTTTCGTTTACAGGAGTGATAGCTGCCACTTATGAGCCCTTGACTGGCCAGCCGGAATCGCCATGGGTTAATTCACGAGACGCTTTTACTGTTTGGTGGCATGACGCTCGGAATCAGAGTATTTATTTGGCTTCGGAGTTAAGCGCTGTCGGCATGCCGGCAGGAGATATTGCGTCAATTCAAGTTAAGATTTCAGAAACTCCTGGTATAGATCTTAATAATTTTCGCGTCAGAATGCAGCAGACTGCCAGTACCCAATCAACAGCTTGGGTAACTACCGGCTGGACCACTCTTTATGGCCCAACCAATATTTCAACCGGCTCTCTTGTTCCTGGTAATTGGTATACATTCAATCTGTCCACGCCACTTACCTGGGACGGAACAAGCAATCTTTTAATTGATTTTTCTCGGGATGGCAGTGCTTATCATAATACCGGCGGCGGAATATTTATTCGCGGCAGCCTGACTTGGGATAGAACCGTTGTTGGCTATTCCGATTCAAGTTATGTTTGGCCTTTTGACTCTATGCCTTCAGCTATTAATAATATAGTTCCATCTATAAGGTTTATCTCTAATGTTACTCCCAATGCTTCTTCCGTTACTGACGCTCCTGACCCGGTTGACGTGGGTAACAACATTACTTTCACCGGGAACTGGACCGAGTCTGATTCCGGAGACAACGTCAAAATGTATGTTTGTAAAGATTCAACTTGCTCTAATTGCAACAATGCTTCCCAGACAAATTGCTGGTGCTATTCTTCCGCCTGGAACACCGAGCCGGATACTAGCGACACTTGCTCCTATGCTGTCCAAGCGGAAGATGCGGGAAATAAAAGTTACTGGCTGGGTGTTTGCGATGGCTACGACGCCTGCGATGCCACTCCTCTGGCAGGGGGAATGTTTACGGTTCCCAATACTTCTGCTTATTGGGCTATGGACATTGGGAATCCTGATCTTCAGACCCATGAATATATTAGGACTCTTTTGCAAACTGCGGACGGCGAATATATCGTGGCCGGCTATAGTTGGGGATATGGCTCGGGACCGAATGGTCAAAGCGATGCCTTGATAATGAAATTAGATTCCAACGGTAATCAAATCTGGGGCAAAACCTACGGCGAGGCTGGCGTAGATGATGGGATATTCACATCTATCAGCACAACTTCTGACGGCGGATATATTGGCGCCGGCACTTTTTCTGGGGCTGATATTATAAGATTAGATTCCAATGGCGATAGAGTTTGGGCTAAGGATTTTGCCGGTGTCGAAAATATTAATGATATCAAGCAAACTGCGGACGGCGGATATATCATGGCCGGATACCAAGAAGCTTCTTTCGCTAATGAGAACAATACTAACCTTGTTATAAAATTAGACTCCAACGGCAATCAAGTGTGGACTGAGACCTACGGAGGCACTTATAGTTTTGCCCATACAGTTATTGAAGACGCAGACGGAAATTATGTAGTTGGTGGGGAGACCACGAGCTATGGAGCAGGAAACAATGATATTTTATTAGTAAAGTTTAATTCATCCGGCGACAAAGTTTGGGCCAGAACAGTCGGCGGAGCAAGTAGAGACCGTTTTGGTGTTGCCTCTTTTGACTCTGGCCTCATACAAGCTGCGGACGGGGGATATGTTGTGACTGGCTATACTTTAGTTTCCGGGTCTTATAAGTTTTTAATTGTCAAAGTGGATTCAAATGGTGATTATCTTTGGGACAAGGCTTATGGTGGCGCCGTAGGCGATCAAGCGTCTTCAATACAGCAAACCTCTGACGGTGGATATATTATAGCTGGTTTTACAAAAAGCTATGGAGCTGGAAATGCTGATTTTCTTGTTTTAAAAATAGACTCAGTCGGCAATCAAGAGTGGGCCAAAACCATCGGTGGCGCTGATAATGAATATCCTTATAGTATTAGACAAACCTCTGATGGTGGCTATATAGTAGGAGGGGGTTCCAGCAGTTATGTTTCCGGCGACAATTCTAACTGGCTTCTCGTAAAACTAGATTCTATCGGTAATATACCCGGAGGTTGCGCTGATCTTCAAAATACGACTCTTCTTGATTTTTCTCCGACAATTATAACTACGACGCCAGCCCTTAGTTTTGTTTCTTCTTTTTATGCTGATTCTTCAGTAACCCCTACTTCATTTTCTGTTAGCCCTGCTTCGTCAATCGTTTGTCCGGAAGGAGCAGCTGTCCCTAATGTTCCTCCTGCTGCTACTTCCGTTTCTGACGATCCTGATCCGGTTGATGCGGGCAACAACATTACTTTCACCGGCAACTGGACTGAATCCAATGCCGGAGATAATGTCAAAATGTATGTTTGTGCAAGCTCAACTTGTTTTAACTGCAACAACAGTACTACCTCAGGTTGTTGGTGCTCTTCCGCCGCTTGGAATACAGAGCCGGATACTACTGACACTTGCGCCTACACTGCCCAAGCCGAAGATGCGGGAAATAAAAGTTACTGGCTTGGTGTTTGCGATGGTTATGACGCCTGTGACTCCACTCCTTTAGCTGGTGGAACATTTACGGTTAATGTTCCAGCTTCACCGCCTGATGTTTCCACTAACATTGCCAATAGTATTAATCGTTTTTCTGCCCAGTTAAATGGTAGCTTAACAGACTTGGGCGGAGCGGCCACTTCTACTGTCTGGTTTGAATGGGAACAGTCAGATGTGCTGCCAGCTATCTATAATCATACTATACCTGCAGTAGACCCTATCAAGTCTACTACTGGAGCTTTCTATGCTAATCTTTCCGGGCTTGATCCCGACACTGATTACTATTTTAGAGCGGCAGCTCAAAATAGCGCTGGAACCAATTACGGCGATGGCGAACCCTTTACTACTGATGCCCATAATCCCCCAACCATTGATTCAGTTTCTATTTCCACAGCCGATGAAAATATTTGTAAGATTGACGGTGCAAGTACTGTTTGCAAGAGCGGCGAAACAATAACATTTGAATCTGTCGCTCCTAATGATCCGGACGGCGACACAGTATTTTTATATATCTGCAAGGACGAAACTTGTACCAGTTGCCACCCGGAAGACCGCTCTAACTGTTGGACGGTTTCCGTTGCTGGTTCGGCAAATAATCCTTTAGCGACTTATGATTCTTCTATTCACGTAGATTCTAATTGTGAATACAGCTTGAATCAAGAATACTGGGCAAAAGTTTGTGACCAACGTGAGTATTGCTCAGATGTTATAGGAAAAGCTTTAGATGAAGAAATTTGCAATGCTCTTGCTGGATGGCATTGGTATACTACTAATGGCAGATCAGCTTGCTGGTCAAAAACATTAGCTGACTCTGTTTCCTGGAACAAAGGAGTGGGAAATGACACCGATAATCCTGGAGTATATACCTGTGTTGCCACCCCTGCCGACTTGACAGACAGAATGACAGCGGCAAGCGCTGGAGAGTGGTATAAGATAGTATCAAATGTAGCAGGAACAAATATTACTGTTTCCCATAATGGTTCAGCCGGTTATTCTGTAATTTCAGCTCTGGCCATTAGTGACTGCCTTGATGGAACCAGAGATCTATGCACCGGAGACGGTTGCTTGGGAGCTAACACAACTGCTGTCAATATTTCACTGCGGACTTGGGCAAGCGCGGTTAACGATAAATCAGCTCTTCCTTATTGCGCTGGCAGTAGTTGTAATAGTTCGGCAAATAGCGACTGGAGAGCGGCTTGCGAGCAGAGTCCAGGGAATGATTTGCCTTTGGATTGTTCTGATGGGTTTTTCTATAAAAACAGAAAGGTTTGTAACGACGGTGATGCTAATTACGGCCATGCCGCCGCTGCCCACACTTCCACTCTTGCCCTCGCACTTGGCTTCGATAGCTGCTCTCTCTCGTACGCCGGCAATACGAGTTTTGCCGCCGCTCACTTCGGCTTTCGGGTAGTGGTTCGCCCTTGATGGTTTCTACACCAAAACGAAATTTGGTGTGAGATAAAATTTGCCGGTTTCTAATTTTACCTGCTTGGAAAGATTTTATCCGTCCTAAAATTTAGTACGGATTTGCTTTTTGACATTTAAAAAGCTATTTGGTATACTTAAATAAAATTAATCTTGAATTTTTGGTAGCTCTACGAATTAATACAAATATTTGAACGTGCTTGCAGAACAATTATCAATTAAAAACTCAGAGATGTTGGCGAAATTCTTTTATAACTAAATTTTGAGCAGGGAGAAGAGAGCAAGCAAAGAGATTTGAAGTGTAACAAAATTGTATTGGGAATCTTTTTTAGGAAATTATAGCTCAAAATATGACTTTCAGAAATAATTATTCGTTCGTCTGAAATACAAAAATAATTTTTTATATTTCAGCCTCGCTCATAATTATAAAATTGCAGCAAAAAGAATTTTTCCGCCCTCTCGGTATTCGTAGCTTGTGATTTGCCAAATTTTCAATTTGGAATATGGATCAATTAATTGCGCTTATAGTGGGTGTAGTATGTTTAGGCATCGGTTCAACCTTGGGCTATCTTGCCCGCCAGTCAATTGCTAGAAGGAATTATCGTACCATAGAAGCAAAGTTACAGAAAAAAGTAGATAAGACCAGACAAGAAGTGGGAGAAATAACAAAAGAGGCTAAGGCGAAAGCCGAAGAAATAGTTATCGCCGCCAAAACAGAAGAGGACAAAAGGAGCCAGAGACTTTTGAAAACTGAGCAGGTTTTACTGCAAAGAGAGAATATTTTAGACACCAAGCTTACTAAAATTGAAGTAGAGGAAAAAGAATTTCAAGCTAAAGTCAATAAACTTAGAGATGTTAAACAGTCTTTAGAGAATTTAAAACAGGAGGCTCTTAAGAATTTGGAAAGAATTTCAGACTTGCCAAAAGAAGAAGCCAAAAAAGAATTATTAGCTTCTATTGAAAAAGAGTTTCAACAAGAAATTTTAGAAAGAATTAGAAAATTAGAAAAGGCAGGAATTGAGAAATTCGAAATCAGGGCAAAAGAAATATTAACTTCAGCTGTCCAAAAATGCGCTCTTTCTCAAGCTCAAGAGATTACCACCAGCACAGTTTCTTTGCCGGACGAAGACATAAAAGGAAGAATTATCGGCAAAGAAGGAAGAAACATTAGAACTTTGGAAAAATTAACAGGGGTGGAGATAATCGTGGACGAGACTCCTCAAACAGTGGTGTTGTCCAGCTTTGATCCTGTGAGACGCTATATCGCTAAAATTTCTTTAGAGAAGTTAATTCAAGATGGCCGTATCCAGCCTGCCAGGATTGAAGAAGTGGTCGCCAAAACAAGAGAAGAAATAGCCACGCAGATTAAAGACGCGGGAGAAACTGCGATTTATGATACCGGAATTTTGGATCTTGACCCTAAATTAGTTCAGCTTTTAGGCAGATTGAAATTTCGTACCAGTTACGGTCAAAACGTTTTGCTTCATTCGATCGAAGTAGCTCATTTGGCTGGAGCTTTGGCTTCAGAAATCGGAGCCGATGCTAAAATAGCTAAGAAAGCGGGCCTTTTGCATGATATTGGCAAGGCAGTAGATCATCAAATCCAAGGATCTCATGTTGAAATTGGGATAAGGATCTTGGAAAAGTTTGGGATAGAGAAAGAGGTGATTAGTGCCATGAAGTCTCACCATGAAGAATATCCTTACGAAAGCCCGGAAGGCGTTATCGTTCAAACTGCTGATGCTATTTCCGGATCAAGGCCTGGAGCGAGAAAAGACACATTAGAAGACTATTTAAAGAGGCTGGGAGAATTAGAAAAAGTCGCCACTTCTTTCAGTGGAGTAGACAAGGCTTGGGCCTTACAAGCTGGCAGAGAAATTAGGGTTTTTGTCAGACCGGAAGAATTAGATGATTTAGCTGCTCGTAAATTGGCTCGAGAAATTGCCCAAAGAATACAAGAGGAGTTGAGATATCCCGGAGAAATTAAAGTTACCGTTATTAGGGAAAGCAGGGTAGTGGAATATGCTAAGTAAATTTTATAATTCATACTTGTAACATTCAGTCCTAGAACACAAATCTTTTTTTAAAAAGCTTTAGGTTCTATGTTGTCTGTTGCATGATTTTATATGACTAAAGAAGAATTAGTCCAGTCAGTAGTTAAAAAAACAGGCTTGTCAAAAAAGCTTGCCACTGAGACTTTAGCCGTAGTCTTAGATGAAATAACCAAATCTCTCTCAAAGGGGAAAGAGGTGATGTTTACTGGCTTTGGAAAATTTGAAGTCGTTCGGCGCAAAGCAAGGAAAGGCATCAACCCTAAGACAGGAGCAAAGATAAAGATTCCAGCCAGGAAAGTTCCTAAATTCAAAGCTGGAAAAATGTTGAAAGACGCGGTAAAATAGTTCTAACGCAATTCCCCGCCAGTCTCATAGACTGGCGGGGTTTGTTTTAAGCGGGTGAAGGGAATCGGACCCTCGTCGCGGCCTTGGAAGGGCCGAGTAATAACCACTATACCACACCCGCAATATTCTAATCGGGGTACTCAGATTCGAACTGAGATTAAATCCTCCCAAAGGACTCGTGCTGCCGTTGCACTATACCCCGAAGTTATTCTTAAATTATCATTTTTTTAAATGAAAGTCAAAAATTGTTAGAAAATCTTTAATTATGTTATACTTAATCATAGTAATAATAATAACAATAATTAATTATGACTTTTAAAGAAATTGTTAAACAATTAAATATATTTCAAGAATGTAAAAAATATAATTTGCGTCTTTGGCAGTGTCCTTCTTTCCTTTTTTTCATAATGGGTCTAATTATTATTGTGGCGATTGTTGCCACTTATCAAATTGGCACACGCTATATTGAGAGTCCGGAAATAGTGACTCTGATCGTCTTGGTTGTTGTTGTGGTTTTGCTGATAATGAATTTCAGTATTACCAAAAGTTTTGAAAGCTTAGCTGAAGCCAATAGAATGAAGTCAGAATTTATCAGTATTGTTTCTCATCAGCTGCGTTCACCATTAGTGAACTTAAGGTGGGCGATTGATTATTTGGTGTCAGAAAAAGATAAAATAAGCGAAGAAAAAGAAGAAGAATATTTTAATATCCTAAAAGAGAATAGCAACAGAATGGGGAAGCTTATTTCAGATTTGCTTATTGTTTCCCGGATTGAAACTTCTGGCTTCCCTTTGGAAAAAACAGAAGTTGCTTTAGAGAAAATAGTTAAAGAAATGCTCCAAGAGTTTAAACCTTTTGTCGAAGCTTGCAATATTGAAATTAGCTATCAAGCCGAGGACAATCTGCCCAGAGTGGTTGCTGATTCTGATAAGTTGAAAATAGTGGTGGAAAACTTTTTAGACAATGCCACTCGTTATGTATCTACTTACCAGGCCGCAAACCCGGCAGAGAAGAAGCAAGGAGAGGTTAAAGTCGAACTGAAGAGAAAAGGGAAAAAGATTTATTTTGGGGTAAAAGACAACGGGATCGGCATTCCTAAAAATGATCAAAAGTTTATTTTTCAGAAATTTTTTCGGGCCAGAAATGCCCTGAAACACCAAACTCAAGGAACCGGATTAGGGCTCTGTATCACCAAATCTATTATCGAAAAATCAGGAGGCAGTATAGGGTTCAGATCACAAGAAGGAAAAGGTTCAACATTTTGGTTTACGCTACCAATTAATTAACAACAATGAGCATGAACAATAAACAGCAATTCTGTTTCTTTGCTCCTGTTCTTTGTTCTGATATTTTATGAAAACAATTTTATTTATTGAAGATGAAGAAACTCTTCAAAAAACTTTTAGAGAAGCTTTCCAAAACGATTACGGAGTAATTCCAGCTTTGGATGGGGAGATAGGATCAAAGCTGGCCAAAACAGAACAGCCGGATTTAATTTTGCTTGATCTTATTCTGCCAAGAATGGATGGATTTGAAGTTTTGGAAAAACTGAAGAAAGACAAAGAGACTAAAAATATTCCTATTATTGTTCTAACTAATTTGGAAAGAGTTGAGGATGTAGACAGAGCTATTGAATTAGGGGCAACAACTTATTTAGTGAAAGCGAATTACAGTTTAGATGAAATGGTTGCGAAAATAAAAGGGGCTTTGGAAAATTCAAACGACTAAATTTATGAAAGTAGAGTCGCAACAACTAAAAGCATTTCTATTAGATGCTGAGTTGGTAAACGAGTCTCAATTTAAAAAAGCGCAGCAAGAGGCTAAAAAGACTAATCAAAAAATTGGCGATGTTTTAATTTCGAAGAATTTAATTACCCAGGAAGAATTAATTAAGCTTGAAGCCTATATCCTGGGCATTCCTTTTGTAAATTTAGAGGAAGAAAAAATTTCGCCAGAAATTTTAAAAATTATTCCCGAGCCTATTGCTCGATCTCATAACATCATAGCTTTTCGCAAGAAAGATAATAATTTAGAAGTGGCTATGCTTGACCCGGAGGACCTGGGGACTATTGAATTTATTAAGAAAAAATCTAACTTAAAAATTTTACCAAGACTCACTACTCCCGAGAGCTTGAAAAATGTTTTAAAACAATATCAGAGAACCTTGGAAGCTGAATTTGGAGATATTATCAAAAAGGAATCAGGGGAGATAAAGGCAGTTGTGGTAGAAACCAAAACCAAAACAGGCGAGAAAGAAGATTTAAAAAAGGCGGCTGAAGAGCTGCCGGTGATTAGAATCGTTGATACTTTGATAAGGCACGCAATTTTGCAAAGAGCGTCTGATGTTCATATAGAACCAACTGAAAAGGAAGTAGTTGTTCGTTATAGAATTGACGGCATTTTACGCGATGCCATGATTTTGCCCAAACAAGCTGCTTCGGGAATAGTGGCCAGAATCAAAGTCCTTTCCAATCTAAAATTGGACGAGCATCGTCTGCCCCAAGATGGCAGATTTAAAATTGAAACCAATGACTATCGTTATTCTTTGAGAGTTTCATCTTTGCCGGTATTTGACGGAGAAAAAATTGTTATGAGGCTTTTGTCCGAGGGTTCTAAAGTCCACACTCTGGAAAGTTTGGGCTTAAGGGGAGAAGCGTTGGAGAAAATGCAAATGGCATTAAAAAAACCAGTGGGAATGGTTTTAGTCACCGGTCCGACTGGCAGCGGGAAGACAACCACTCTTTACGCCGCACTTGATATTCTAAATGTTCCCGGAGTTAATATTTCTACCCTTGAAGATCCGGTGGAATACAGAATGCTGAGAATTAATCAGACCCAGATTAATTCCAAAATCGGTTTAACTTTTGCCAGCGGCATCAGGTCTTTAGTAAGGCAGGATCCAGACGTTATTATGGTTGGAGAAATTAGAGATGGAGAAACCGTTAATCTTGCTATTAACGCCGCTTTAACCGGCCATGTAGTTCTGTCAACCTTGCACACCATCAGCGCGGCCGGAACCATTTCTCGTCTTGTCGACATGGGGGCCGAACCATTTTTAATCTCTTCCACTTTAAATGTTATTCTGGCTCAAAGATTAGTTAGAAAATTTGCCAAAGAGAAAGAAAAGTATAAATTAAAAGAGCCGGATTTGAAAAATTTAGCCAAATATTGTGATTTAGCCAAAATTCTAAAAATTTTAAAAGAAGAAAAAATAATCGGGCCAAGGCAAACCCTTAAAGATATTGAATTTTATCGACCAAAATCAACAAAAGAATCTCCCAGCGGGTACAAGGGACGAATTGGAATTTATGAGGTTTTAAGAGTTACCGAATCAATTAAAGAATTAATTATTAGGAAAGCGAGCACTGACGAAATTCGAGAACGAGCGCAAAAAGAGGAAATGATAACAATATTCGAGGACGGCTTTATAAAGGCCGTTCAAGGAATAACTTCTATTGAAGAAGTACTAAGAGTAATTTCTGAATAGGTTAAAATTAAGTATCGGTTTTTTATGCCATCTTATTCTTATCTAGCCAAATCTTATAACGGAGAGACTAAGTCAGGAGTTTTAGAAGCAAAAGACAAGCATGAATTGGTAAAAGCGCTTCACCAAGAGGGTTTTGTTCTGATTGAAGCTAATCTGGAAGAAAAAAAGAAGCTAAAAAATATTAAAATTAATATTCCTTTTTTAAACAGAGTTAAATTATCTGATAAAATATTATTTACCAGAAATCTGAGAGTAATGATTTCTGCGGGAGTTTCTTTGTCTCGTTCTTTGAGAATTTTGGCTCTTCAGTCAAGAAACGAAAAATTTGCCAGTGTTTTAACAGAAATCACTAAAAAAATAAGCAAGGGGAAAGGGTTTGCCGAAGCTTTGTCTTGTCATCCCGATGTTTTTTCCGACCTTTTCTTTAGCATGGTGAAGGTAGGAGAAGAATCAGGGACTTTAGAAGAGGTTCTGGATAATTTAACTTGCCAGATGGAAAGAGAACAAACCCTAAGATCAAACGTTATCGGCGCTTTAATCTATCCGGCAGTGATTGTCGTAGCCATGACAGCTATCGGGTTCTTAATGTTAATTATGATCGTGCCTCAATTAGCTGCCACTTTTGAAGACATGGGCGCTGATCTTCCAGTCACAACCCAGTTTATAATTAATTTTGGCAATTTTCTAGCGGCTAAATGGTATCTCTTTATTTTGGGAATGATTCTTTTTTCTTGGATCTTCCAAATATTTTTAAAAACAGCAAGAGGAAAAAAAATGATGTCCGCTTTTTTATTGAAAATTCCCGTAATTTCCACTTTAGTGAAAAAAATAAACTCTGCTTATATCGTCAGAACCTTGAGCTCGCTTACTGCTAGCGGAGTGCCGATTATTCGGTCGTTAGAAATTATTTCAGATGCGACAGCAAATTTTTATTTCAAGGAATCAATAATTCAATCTATGAAAAAAGTCGAAAAAGGCACCAAGCTTTCCGAAGCCTTAAAGCCTTATCAGAACCTTTATCCGTTTATGGTTATTCAGATGCTTGAAGTTGGAGAAGAGAGCGGTCAAACCTCGGAGGTTTTGGCTAAGCTGGCTGATTTTTTTGAAGAAGAAGTCGCTATGACGACCAGGAATCTATCTGCGGTTATTGAACCCGCTTTAATGCTTGTTGTCGGCGGAGCAGTGGGCTTTTTTGCAATATCTATGATTCAGCCGATGTATTCCATGCTTCAATATATAGAATGATGAAAAAAATAGACATAGAGAAGCCAACTGGTTTTGGCTTAATAGAAATTTTAATTGTTGTTGCCATGGTGGCGATTGTTGCTGG
>JAUVEE010000015.1 GCA_030594935.1 bacterium | reverse complement strand
TCAACAGGAGAAGCGTTATTGATATTGAAAGCTTTTTGGGTTCGGGAGGTTTTTTTGACAATATTTTCATAAACTAAACTTTGTTCGGAAGTTGGCTGGGGCGGATAAAGAGTTATTTCTTTAGTGTAGGGCAAAAAATCTTTTCCGTAAGGGGAGATTATAATTATTTCATTTTCTTCAAATTGCCCGATAATTCTATTGATAAACATGGCCGGACCGCCGGCAGCAATATAGGTTGAACTTTCCGAAACATTATGTTCTATGCAAGCATGGCCGATTATTACAACTTTCATACTCTGTTTGTTATTATGAATAATTTATCATTTTTCCTCACTTTGTTATTTACTGTTATGGCTATTTCTTCTCCTTTTTTTCCTCTTTTGATATCTTTTCCCGCAATCTGCATTGATTCTATTTTTTGTTCCAAGAAGGTATTTTTTCCTTCTATGACTATTTGGTCTCCTAGCTTTAATCCCCTATGCTTAAGCTCAACGGAGGCCACTTTTATTTTAGGATAATAATGGACTACTTTTCCCACTTGGTCTTTTTTGAATTGGGAGATATTGTCAGCCTGGTCATAGCTTATGCCTTCTTTGCCCGGAGTGCCGAAATAGAATCCGGTGGAAAAGCCTCGGTTATAGACTGTGGTTAATTCCTGCTTCCATTTCTTTACCTTGGCCTTGGTGAAAGTTTTTGTCAAGCAGGCTTCCCTGGCCTGCTGATAGCATCTGGCCGTAACGGCTATGTATCTAGGATCTCTTTTTCTGCCTTCTATTTTAAACGAAGCGATGCCGGCTTTTATTAAAGCGGGCAGATGCTCGATCATGCAGAGATCTTTTGAGTTCATAAAATACTTTCCTTCATTCGCTATCTTATTCCCTTCTTCGTCGGAAAGAAACCATTGTTTGCGGCAGGGCTGGCTGCAGGAGCCGCAGTTGGCGGAATTGCCGTAAAGATAAGCGGAAAGAATGCATCTTCCGGAAATTGCCAGGCACATTGCGCCGTGGACAAAAGTTTCAATTTCAATGTTTACTTTCTTTTTCAATTCAATGATCTGTTTCAGCGTCATTTCTCTGGCGAGCACTATTCTGCTGGCTCCCAGTTTTTGATAGAATAAGGCGGTTTGCCAATTGGATATGTTCGCTTGAGTGGAAATAAAGAATTTTACCTTTTCTTTTTTGGCAATAGCTATCATGGCCGGATCCCAGACAATCACCGCGTCAACCTTGGCTTGTTTGGCCTTTTTCATTATTTTTTCCGCTTTAGCCAAATCTTTGTTATAAAGGGTGGAGTTCAAGGCAAGATAGGCCTTTATCTTATACTCGTGGCATTTGGCAATAAACTTTCCCAGTTCGCTCAATTTCAAATTATTTGCCCGGGAGCGCAAACTTAAATCAGAGGCGCCGAAATAGACAGCGTCAGCATAATCCTTGCAAGCCTCCAAACTGGCCCAATCCTTTATCGGACTCATTATTTCCGGTCTTTTCATATTTCAAATCTATCATAGAAGTATAAAAAAAGAAATGAGCACCTTGAAGATGCTCATCATATTTATTTTATCCCTTGCCTCGGGCAAAGGATTTGGTGATTCTTATTTCATTCTTGGTTGACCTTATAACTATATCACCCACAGCCAATCCCGAAGGAAGGATATTGTCAGAGGCTCTAAAAGTAACTATCTTGCCTTCTGCTCCTAATACTAAATACTGCAATTTCTGTCCTTTTATAAAGCCCAGAGATTCCCCTATGGAAATAACAGTATATTCCTGGCCTGCCTTCATTTTATTAATATCCACAGGATATCCGCTTGCTGTTTGATGGCCGAAACCAAAGATTAGTCCCGTTGCTATTAATAAGGCCAAAAGTGCCCACGCAGGATTGTCACTAGCTTCCGCTGCAAAAATCAGGGCTAATAGCAATAACACAACATATATTATAAGCCATACTGAACTTAGCATATTCATTCACCTCTTTTTAAAGATCATCAGCTTAGCTAGTTTAGCTAAGCTTCTCTTGTGACTATAATAGCAGAATTTACTTATTTGTCAAGAAATTTATTGGCAAATAAGACTATAGAATTCACCATAAAGCTCGTCTGGAGCGGCAATGATTTTTTCATCGAAGATGGTGGATTCTTTTCCTTGCCAATTTGTTGCCCTAATACCCATCTCTTTGAGCATCATTAAGCCGGCTCCACAGTCGTAAGGCGTTAATGAGTTATGGAAGTAAATGGTAAATTGTCCTGTTGCTGTCATAACCATATCTAAGGCCGCCGAACCCAGGCATCTCATCGTTGCCACTTTTCCTACAATTTTAGCCCATTTTTCCACCGCTTCTTGAGGAGTGTTTCCATACGCCCAAGAACTGCCGACAACAGCTTTTTCCAAGGAAGAAACTGTTTTTCTTTGTATTCTTTTATCGTTCAAGAAAACACCGTTGCCAGGCTCAACATTATAAATATCTTTTTGGAAAATATTATAAACGATTCCGTATATTGGTTTTCCATATTTATATACCCCTATGGAGATTGCCGACATCGGGATATTAGACACAAAATTTGTTGTTCCGTCAATCGGGTCAACAACAAAAAGCAATTCAATTTCCTGAAAATTGTCTTTTGTTATTTGATGAAAAGTTTCTTCTGCAAGAAATTGGCATTCCGGAAACGCCTCTTTTAGGATTTCCATAATTGCTTTTTCGCTTGCTTCGTCTGCTGAAGTGACTACATTGCCAACTCCTTCTTTGGCTGTTATTCTTAGGTTTTTTCTTGCTTCTTCAATTATTTCAGCAGCGCTTTTTATCGCCTCTTTTGATTTTTCTTTTATTTTTTCTATATTCATATTTTTTCGCTTTTAGCGTTCTCCCAGCTTTTTTCCAAGTCTGGGACAATATCAAAGTCTGTTAAATTCTTCGGTTCAATCCACTTGTATTCGGTATGCTCCCAGTCCAATGTTATCTTTGGTTTTTCTTTCAGCTTCGCCAATACGGGATAAATAATCCAAGTCTTGTTTATTGCGCTGTCTTTGAATTTATACCGTCTCCCTATCTGTATTGATTTCAGGCTGCTTTTTTCTATCTGCAATTCTTCTTTGATTTCTTCTTTCGCTTTTTGGGAAATTGGCTTTAATTCGTCAAGATAACCGGAAACAGCATTCCATTTTTCTTGATAAGCATGAACCTTGTCGCTTCTTTTCAATAAAAGGATTTTTCCTTTATATTCCAGGAAAATATTTATTACCGGGGCAGTATCAGAATTGGAATAATCAATTCTGCCGTCAGGGAACTTAGGCAGTTTCCGAGAGAATTCTCTTATAATCCGCAGCTCAGAATCCATTTCTAGCTTTTATGAATTCCAATCCCAATTAAAGCCAAAGCCATGATCAGCATGGGAAAAACAAGCAAAAGGAAAACGAAAGTCAAAGCTAACATTTTAGAGGAGGGACCCGTGTTTAAGGAAGTAAGCAGCAAAGTGCTTAGACCGATAGAACCCAAAAAAAGTCCTAATCCGTATTGGAGAAATAGATTTCTTTTATTTTTTGCAGTAGTCATAATTTATGCTGTTAATTTATTAACCGATTTAATTATAGGGCTAATTAATAATTAAGGCAATAATTTATCTTCAGCGATTTTGTTTAAGATCTTTTGGACTTTCTCAATGTCTTTGTCGCTATAAATAGAAATGGGAATTACTGCGGCGTTAAGCTTTTTAAGCTTGCTTATTTTTTTCTTAAGCTCAGCAAGGTCTATAGTATCGCTTTTGCTGAGAAAAAGGTATTCCGGTTTATCCAAGAGAGCCTTGTTGTGCGTTTCCAATTCCTGTTTGACGATCCTGTAATCTTCGCTTGGATTCTTTGCTTCGGCGGAAATAAAATGGAAAAGTATTTTAGTTCTTTCAATATGGCGCAGGAATTTAATGCCCAATCCTTTGCCCGTGGAGGCTCCTTCAATAAGTCCGGGAATATCAGCCAGAATAAGGTCGTAGTATGCGCCCAGATTTGGCTCTAAGGTTGTGAAAGGATAATTAGCGACCTTAGCCTTAGTATTGGTGAGTTCGTTCAGCAGGGTTGATTTGCCCACATTAGGCAGGCCGATAAAGCCGACATCAGCTATCAGCTTCAATTCCAGCCTTAAGGTAAAATGTTCGCCCAGCAAGCCGAATTGGCATTGCTTGGGGCTGGTGTTGCGCGCCGACCGGAATAAGAAATTGCCCTTTCCTCCTTTCCCTCCTTTGGCCATTAAAACCAATTCGTTGATTTTAACGACTTCGTTTTTGGTTTTGGCAGTGAGATTATGAACCATGGTTCCCACCGGCACTTCCAGAATAAGGTCTTTCCCCGTGGCTCCATCATTGTTTTGCTGTTTTCCGTCTCCGCCGTTTTCCGCTTGCAGATCTTTTTTAAAACGGAATTGTTTTAGCGCGCTTAAATTGGAAGAGCCTTTTAAATAGACATCTCCCCCTTTGCCGCCACTGCCTCCAGTCGGACCCAAGCTCATTCGGGTTTTATTGAAAGCAACCAGTCCTTTTCCTCCCTTGCCGGCTGTTACTTTAATTGTTACGTCATCAACTAGCATTGTATTCTGCTGATAATTTAGAGATTGCGTCCTTAAGCACCATAGTGGCCTTGCAATCGTCTTCATTATAGAGCAGGATTCTGTTTAGTATTTTTTCGTCTTTAGTTTCCAGGTATTTGTTATACCATTCTATTGATAAAGCGCCAGAAGGAGTGCTGTCGCGCCATTGAAAACCCAGATACATTGCCAGTTCTTTGAGAGAATAACTGGATAAGGGCCAGTCAGTGTATTTCAACACAATCTGGTATAAGTCTATTACTCTGGGATCGCTGAAAAAGTTGTCCACGTCTTCGGCGGAAATAATTTCCGGATATTGGCGCTGCATTCTTCGGTAAGTGTTTTTTTCGTGGGGAGAATAATAATAAATGGCAAAATCATCTGGGGGCAGAGACTTGATGTAGTTCCAGAAGTTTTGCCAGGCCGTTGCTTCCGCCTTGGCAGTGTTGCCATTGGCGACAAACGGGATGAATCTTTCTCTATTTCTGCTTCTTTCATAAACCCCGTGCAGATAAACGAATTCCTGGGTGGGATCGTCTTCAATATCAAAAAACAATTCATAGGATGCTTGGGGGAAATCAACTTTGTCGTAGATAACCGGCTTTTTGGTGTCGTTCAAGATCTTGGCTCTGGTTATCAACTTGCTTAATGTTTTCTCGCCGATGCTTTTCAAAAAGTTCTTGTTTTGTTTTTTCTTTTCCATTACTTCTTTCATTTCCAGCCGGGAAAAGGTGTCTACTTTTTCTATTCCCAGTTCCTCATTGATAGCGTCTCTCTTGGTCCGGCCCAAATAGAAGATCATGGTTAAATCCTGATTCTCCCGGCACCATTTTTTGCAGCTGTTATACCAAGGGCATAATTTGCAGGCTCCGGACATTGCCGGCTTATTCTGTATCTTATTATCCAAAAGCAATTGAGTCTGCTTTTTGGTTTCCTGGTAAAATTCCCAACAAGTTACCTTGTTGCCGTTGCCTATAAGCTCGTCAAGATGGTATTCAACTTCATTTTTGTGAATGTCAAAGATTATTCCCTGGCGCTTGTTTTTAATTCCCAATTTCTGCAGCAACTCTGCGTATAGGCAGAGCTGGACGGCATAGTGCTTCTTGGGTTTTCCTTTTCCGTTTTCGTTGTCTAGTCCGGAGCCTGACTTGATATCCACCGGCACGTATGATCCGTCCGGCATTTTTTTCAATAAGTCGGGAATGCCGAAAAGATTCTCGGAATATAATACTCCTTGATAAATTAAAGGAGTATTGTCTTTCATCGCCTGGATTGTTCTGGCAAATCTTTCTTTGAACGAGCCTCGGCTGATGTCAGTGAATTCTCCGATCTCTTTGATCACTTTTTCTTCATACTGAATACCCTTGTTCCAAAGCATTTGGATAAAGGGATTTATTTCTTTGATCTTTTCTTCCTCTGGTCCGTAAACTTCCCGCCAGATAAGATGAGGGCATTGGAGATAGTCGTAAAGTTTTGAAGCGGTGATATACATTACTTTTCTGTTTCCTCCTCCATTTCTTTTTTGATTTCCTCAAACTCGTTTTCCACGTCTTTCAATCTTTGCTTGCTCGCTTTGATAAGCTTGGCCGCTTCTTTAACTTTTTTCAGCCCTTCTTCCACATCAATTTCTTCCTGGTCGTCAAACCAGTCCGAGATCACTGTTAAGCGCTTAAGGTTTTCGTTTAAGTTTTCCATTTTTATTAATGTTTTTTACTTCCGAGTTAATAATACCATCAACCAGCTGCAAGTCAAAGTCCTGCCCTATTTTAACGTCTTCAGTCTTTTTCATGATTTTCCCTTTGGCGTAAGCCAGGCAGTAGCCCAGCTTAAGCTGCCGCTCCGGGTTATTGGATAAGATTGTTTTTTCTCTTGTCTTTATTTGTTGTTTAGCTGTTTCCAGCGATTCAATAAAAGACCGGCTGATCAATTTTATTAAACTGACAATAGTGTTTTTTTTCGTTGTTAGAGCGTAGCTTATCTTTTCCAGGCTGATTTTCAGCTTATTTTCTATTTCTTGATAACGCCTAAAGATCGTTTCCAGCCGGTTGTTCAGCTTAAATTGCAGCTGTTCTATTTGGGATTTTATCCTTAACAAGCGATTATTGTAGCTGTTAAAAAGATAATTTTCTTTCTGCTCTATTTCCAAAGAAGCCCGTTCCCAGGATTGATTTAAAAGATTAGCCACGGCAGTGGGAGTGGATACCATTACGTCGGCGGCCAGAGCCACCAAGGAAACATCTTTGTCGTGTCCGATGCCGGCAATTACCGGAACCGGGAAATCAACCACTTCTTTTACCAGCGCTTCGTTGTTAAAGGCCAAGAGCGATTCCAAAGAGCCGCCCCCGCGCATGATGACCAGAACGTCAATGTCTTGTTTTTTAAGCGTTTTAATGGCCAGGAAGATATCTTTGACCGCATCCTGTCCTTCCACCAAGGAATCAACCAGCTTGATCTTAAAGCCGAACTTTCCCAAGTTGCTGTTCAAATCATGGATGACAGCTCCCCGTTTGGAAGTAATGACCCCGATCTTTTGCGGATAAAGAGGCAGAGCGCGTTTTCTTTCTTCGGCAAAGAATCCTTTTTCCGTCAGTTCTTTTTTTAATCTTTCGTATTCTTCTTTCAGCTTTCCTTCCCCCACCAAGCGAATGGATTTTGCCTGGAAGCTGAACTTGCCGTAGGGAGCGTAGATGCTCGGAGCTCCGGAAGCGACTATTTCCAAGCCTTCTTTCAATTGAATGCCGGACAAGCCGTAATTGTATTTCCAGATGACGCAATTAATAATGCTGCCGTCCTTTTTGTCTTTGAGGGAGAAGTAAACATGGCCGGGCTTGCTTATTTGCACCTGGGTGGTTTCTCCCATGATCTTTGCTTCGCATTTTTGCAAAACAACATTCAACAACTTGATATAGTCTGAAATGGAGAAAATTGGTTTTTCTATTTCCGAATCTTGGTTGAATAAATCTTTGGTAATCATTTTAAGATCATTTTATGTATCCCAGTTCTACGGCGGCATGAATAAACATTGCGTGCGACCAGAGAAGCGGTTTTACTCCTGTTCTGGGATCGTTCTTGGGAAAGATTTGTTCCGGGATCAGCAGGTCGTCGCCTATTTGGTCCAAAACCAGCCAAAAGTATTTTTCCGCTTTTTTTCTGTTTCCCATCTTATTATAAACAATGCTTAGCCAGAAAGTCAGCAAAGGCCAGGAGCCGGCTCCCATTTTGTAATGCAGGTCAGTGTTCTCTATCTCTCCTTCGTATTCATCAAACTGATAGCGGTAAACTCCTGTTTCATCGGTAATGTTTGTTTCTATCGCTTTTATTGTGCTGACCATTCTGTAATCGTCCGCTTTAATGATCTCAAAAGGCCAGACCAAAGCCAATAAGGAAGCGTCAATATTTTTATCGCCCCCTACTGTTCCGCCAAAGCGCCTTAAGAAGCAGCCCGTTTCTTTATCATAAGCTTGTTTTTCAATCAAGGATATCATTTGCTTGGCTGTTTTTTCCGCTTTTTTATTGGGGATTATCTTCGTTGCTTTTTTTAATCCGGCGGCGCAGGCAGCCAAGGAATAAGTCAGATTGTTCTTGAATCTGGGATGAGCGATTCTTTCCTCCCAGGGATCTTCGGTAGGAATTTTAAATTGATTATTGTCCCAGATCGCGCACAGTCCGTTCATGCTTTTTTTCACTATCTTTTCAGCTAAGGGAGAAAAGTTGTCCTGTTCGCAGACCGCCCAAAGAAGAGTGCCGGTTTGGTCGGGCTGAAAGCTGTCTTCCCTGATTCTTCCGTTGGGATGATAGCTGCTGAACAAAAGGCCTTCTTTCCATTTTACTAAAGAGGTTTGGTAGTCTTCTGCCCTGTTCCAGATCCAATTTAGCGTTTGTTTTAAATTATCAAGTTTGATATGGCTGGCAGCAGTCACATTGAATCCCATATCTCTTCCCGGCCAGCAGTAGAGATAGCTCTTGGCCTGGGGAGGATAATAGGGCATCTGGGTTGGCGCGGCTATCAGGCAGCCGTTGGGCAATAAGCAGTCGTTATAGACTTCTTTTGTTTTTTCTATTAAGTTGGCGATTTTTTGGTCCATATTAAAGCAGTTTAAAATTATTAATAACCAGCCCAAACTTATAGCCCAGGAATTCAGCCGCTTTGCGGCAGAACATCATTCTTTCGGTAAAGATTTCAAAATATTCTATTACCGGAACAAAGTTGGTGTCAACTTTCAAGCTTAAGCTAATCAGCTTTTTCTTTTTATCCATTCCCAGCTTACTCGATTTCACGGCAAAGTTTACTCGATTGTGAATGTCGTTTTTTATTAGTTTTGGGTCTTTTATCGTCACCCTGGAGCGCCGGACGTCAGATTTGTCGGCGAGGACCACGATAGCGGAGATCGGACTGACAAATTCCATTTCGTATTTATCATGATGAGCGATCGCCTGCATGATCAAAGCCAATTCTTGGGGAGCAAAGGCATTGGCGAATATCTGCTGAAAGGTCAAAGCGCCTAGATAATTGTGATGAGAGCGGCTTAAAAAGTTGGCAAAATCATGGCAGAATCCGGCAATGGCCGTCAGCTCCTGTTCGGTTTCTGAAAGATCGAGCTCTTTGGCCAGTACTTTGGCCCTGGCCGCCACCAAGTCGGCGTGTCCGATTCCGTGGTCGGTGTAATTTTGGATTTTTAAAGTTTTTTCCGTCTGCTTCAGGAATTCCAAAACAAAAGGGTTTTTTCTAACTTCTTTAAGTGTTTTCATATTTTAATTAAACTTTTTATTTTAACTGCTTCTTGCTCCACTATTGCCCCGTCATATTCTCCGCTATGCGCGGTTCCCTTTCCATAACTTGGCTTCTTCTGGTCAAGATGCAGGTTCAAAATATATTGGTCTTCGGTTTCATTGACATATATATGGAAACGGGGAAACCCGTGAGCCGTTAAGGTTCGGACATAGCTTTCCTTAAAAGGCGCGTAGCCGCATTCTCTCATAAAGCTGTAAAGGTTTTCTTTTTTGGCTAAATAGATTTTCATAAGACTTTCTTTTGCCAAACCATCTCCAGCTTTTCCTGCAATGAATTTGGTTTATCGGTGTAAATGAATAATTGCTGCCTGGAATTGATTCCCCTGACCATTATTTTCAATCCGGCCGGGATAACAGTAAACTTTATTCTCTCCGTTCCGTTTCTGACAGCGGCTATCTCTCCGGTGATAATTTTAGAAACTTCTGTCAATTTCAGCGCTGAGCGCACGATCGGTTCGGCTGTTTTTATAACGGTTGAATGGCTTTTGGCTATTTTCTTGCCGCTGATATGGGACATACTTGATTTTATCATTTTCTCGACAGTTATTCAATAAAAAAAAGAAGGATGCTGGACATCCCCTTATAATTGCAAACCCTTTCGTATCCAAGGGGTTTGAAGAATTTTTGCTTTTATTTCTTTGTGAATTTCTTCGCCGTTTAAGCTTCCGCAAATGACTTTCCATTTTTTGGCTTCCGGTTTTATATTGCTTAAATGAACAAGCGTCTCCTGCCAGCGTTCTTTCGTGACGGGAACCACAAAATCCATTAAAGAATCTTTCTTATTTCTCTTCAATTTCAACAGGAAGTTTATCAATGGTTCGGCAAAGCAGACTTCTTCCGGCCAAGAAAAAGCGTGTCTTTTCTCAAGGTCGCAATCAAACCTCCAAGCCGAGCAAAATCCGCTCCATTCGCCGGTAATCACTATTTTGCCCTTTGCCAGCGCTCTTTTCGCTTCCCTTTGCTGTCTGCTGTGCAGCGCCTGCAAAGCAAACATTACAAAAGTTTCGTCCTGTCCTTTGATAAAGCGCAGAAAATCCTTTTTTGCTTCCTCGGTGCATGGTTCGCTTACGAAAACCTCTTTGCCTTGGGAAATCAGCCATTTTTTCAAAAGTTCAATCTGTTTTCTGACTTTGTTTTCATTCACTCCCGCTATTCTGACTATCATGGTCTTCACCTCTTTTTTATGTTAAGTGTTCTGTCTGCAGAAATAACACGATTTTAGAAATTTGTCAAACTTTAGCCGTCTTTTATTAAAAAAATCCGCTAATAATAGCGGACATGGAATTAAAAGAGGGGTATATCTAACTCCTCGGCTTTGACCTTGCTTTCTTCTAGGGCTTGTTCTGATTCTTTGGCTTCCAAAGGGACAAGGTAATAGCAGAAAACGTCGTCTTTTGGGTCAAGTTTTTCGGTTGTGGTTATGCCTAAATATTTAAAATCCAGAGAAGAAAAGTTTTTAATATCTTGTTTGTCGTGCCATTTACGGATATCGCCTTCTTTTCTTGCCTTGGTCACGCTTTCCGGTCCGAAAAACATAATTACTTTTATGTTTTCTGCTGTTTTGTCTATCTTTATTATCTTGATTACTTTGCCTATAAAAAGAAACCTGTATTTTCTGTTATTTACCAATAGATAAAAGCCTTCTTTTAATTCTTCAATTTTTCTGGGTATTTTAATCTTTCCCAGCAGTTCTTTTGTGTCTTTTTGTTTATATTTTCCTTTTGCTGTATATTCTTCCATTTCCATCTACCTCTTTTTATTTCAAAGAACTATGTGCATTGTAAACTTAGCTGTAAATTAAGATTTTGTCAAAAAACTCCCGAACAATCTTGGGAGCTTGATAATAATCGCGCAATAATCGCGCAATAATTGTTGTGTTAAGGGAATATATTTTTTCATAAATTTATTATAGTTTATATCTCTTCTAAAATAAAATTCTGGCTATTCTGTCCTGTCTATCATGAATTTAACCGGTTCCGCCATATTAATGGGTTTAATCAGCACTTCGGGGTGGTTTTGTTTAAAAACCCTGAATATTTCATCGGCAAAAGCCTGTCCGATAGTGGGGACTTTATCAAAATCAAGGATAACTTCCTTGTATTTCGTTAAGCCTGATAATATTCTTCTGGCCTGGGAGCGGGAAATATAGATAGTTCCCATTGTGTATAGCCTTACCGTAATTTTGGTTTTGTCAAAAGCCGGTTCTTTTGGGTTCGTTTGAAACTTTTTAAAGATATCATTAAGATGCCTTTTGGAATTCAAAGAAATTGAAAAACACACTTTTGTTCCCTTTTTCATGTCTTTCACTTTTTCTATAAAAAAATCATCAAGATCATTGTCTATCCGCAATCTGTAGCCAAAGCTTTCCAAGATGAACAAATCGCCCGCTTTAGAGGTAAAGAAAATGCCTTCTCCGGAATGCGCTTTCGGCTGAGTGGTTGTTTTTCCCTTCAGCAGATCTTGGATTGCTTCCATCTCAGAGTTAAGCTTCCTTTTTTTCATAATATTTCTAAAGACCCCGATGCCGAAATCATTCACCGTAAAACTTAACATATCTGATGTTTTTTTAAGTTCAATCTCAATATACTTGGACGAAGAATGTTCAATGGCGTTATTAAGTATTTCCGTAAAAGCATAAAACAAAATACTGGAAACATTTTCTTTTAATCCCTTAATGACTGCGGTTTGCTCCTGAAGCTTGTTAAATATTTTGCTTTCGTCCAAATCAGCGTTTTTAAACTTCCGTTTGATCACGTTTTCAGTAAGCGGGAATTTTTCCGGGAGAGCATAAAAGGCGTTAATCGTAGTGCCCCCTTTCCTTAAGAGGCCCTCTCCAACCAAAACTCATATAATATCGCTTATATGCTGTCTGGTGAATTTTCCGTTCAAAGCTTCAGAAATGTCCGAGGTTTTGAATTTAACGCATTCTTTTGCTTTTTTTATGATAAGTTCTTTTAGATCCATCATATATTTATTGTAAACTATTTGAATTTAATTGTAAAGTCTATTGTAAAGTATCAACCTTGTATTGTAAAGTCTATTGTAAAGTAATGTTATTTATACACTCCTTGACGCGGGCCGATGCGAATAATAAGAATGTTCAGTTTGGCTTTATAAATCTTATAGATAATTCGGTATGTGCCAATTCGCAAAGAATAACAATCACCAAATTTTCCCTGAAGTTTTTTTCCTAGATCTGGTTCTTTTTTTAAATCAAACAAAGCCGCGAAAATATGCGGCTTGTATTTTTTATTAACTTTTTCTAGATCTTTTTCTGCTATTCTTGATAAAACTATTTGATACATATCTATTTTTTGGATTTGTCAGCCAAGACAAAACCCTCTTTGGACAATACATTTTCCAAAGTTGAGTAACGGCCCTCCTTATATTCTCTTTCAGCCTTTTTAATATCTTTTTCTAAATTGGGAAAATCACGTACGATTTCTAGGGTTTCTTGCCAAGATTCAAATTCTTCAGCAGACATAAAAGCGACCTTAGGTCTCCCTCTCTCGGTTAGAATATAATGAGTTGATGGTTTTTGCACTTTTTCAGCTATTTCAAATATTCTTTTTCTTGCTTCTGAAATTGGCAAAGTTGTTTTTGTGTTCATAATTAATAGTGTTTTAATTATATCTATATGTACATTATAGTGTACACTATAATGCTTTGTCAAGTGTTTTAAGGATTAAAAGGTTACACGCCAGGAGATCAAAAAACCGCTTGAAAGACGGTTTTTATATCTCTTAATTATTTTGCTAAACAAAATAGGGCTATCAAGCCGACTATCACAGCTAAAACCATTACAATCAGAATATATTTCCAATTGGTTTTAGGTTCTTTGATTCCATAGAATTTACGTACTATATATTGAGTTATTGAAGTAATAAAATAAGGCATATTATTTTATTATAATTTATTGTTTCTAAAATAAAACCCGAGAAAAAATTTTTGGGCGAAACGAAAAGCGAAAACTATACTAGAATGCCGGCATCCTCGGTCTAGAACTAAGAATTTGAAGGGAATTTTTGGGATTTTCGGACTTTCCCATCGATGCGTTTCGGTCACTAGGATTTGTCTCATTTCGCTGATTCAGCTGCTTATTTAATTATCATAATAGGAGTTTCAGTAAAAAAATCTATTTCTTTTTGGGCAACGAGATCGCTTCCTTCAAATACTTCTAACTTTTTTGGTTTATTGTAGTTGAATTCATTTAAAATCAGACTGAATTGTACTTTGCCAGCATTATCTGATACGAAGGTTTCTCCGTTAATTTCAACTAAAGCTCCTTCAATTAGATTATCGTTTTTGTCCTTAATTATTACATCATATTCTCTTGTCACCTGAGCCTCTTTCCACTGCAAACTTGTTCTAATCCCCTCATCGATCTTTAGACTTCCCTTAATAGTGAAATCGTTCTCCATGGAGTGGTATGGCGCACCTCCTATTATTTCTCCCGCAATGGTCCATAGTCCATTTTCAAAGATCATTGTTCCGAAGAAATTCCTTGGGATAAATTCACACATATGCGAATTAATTAAAGTAACGGTTGATTGCCCGCTTGGCTGCAGAAAAAGATAATCAGAATTCTTTATAGTTACATTCGAGTCCATTATATAAAACGGCCACTGACCCATCATGGTAATGTCTTTTAACTCAATATC
>JAUVEE010000012.1 GCA_030594935.1 bacterium | reverse complement strand
TAATAACGATTAGCTTTTTTTCGCGAAACATTGAGATTGTGTTGATTTGGCTTTTAAAATGTTTAAAATCCAAATTTTGACCATCAAAAAACTCTAAATTCAAACCGCTCTGGTGAATTTTTTTATAGCTTTCAATAATCTCGTTCAGCTTACGCTGAGAGCGATAGGTATCCTGGCCGTAAAGAAATAAAAGCATATTATTAATAAAGGCCCTTTCAAAAGGGCCTTTATTGGTGTTTTATTAAAAGCAGTCTATTTGCCCAAAATAAATCTAACTTTCTCAATAATTTCTCCGGGAGTGAAGTGAGCCTTTATCAAATAATCAGTGGCTCCCAATTTTAGTCCCTTTTCAATGTCTTCCTTTTGGCCTAGATTTGAAAGAATGATCACCGGAACAGGAACCAAGGCCTCTTCTTTCTTAATATTTTCCAGAACTTCAAACCCGTCGATGCCGGGAAGAATAAGGTCTAACAAAATCAATTCCGGAACTTCTTCTATGGCTTTTTTAACTCCTTCTTCTCCGTCCACCGCTTCAATAACATTATAATTTTCATTACGAAGCTTTTGGGACATTAATTCCCTTAAAAATTTGTCGTCTTCAACTATAAGGATTTTTTCTTCCATAATTGATTGTGGCGCCTAAAAACGCTTTATAAATTTATTTTCCTATTTGTTCTATTACTTTCTCAATAATTTCCTGGGGGTCAAATTCAGTTTTAATCAACCAGTCCTTTGCTCCCAATTCCTTAATTCTTTCTATCTCTACCGGCTCGCCGGAATTGGAAATGACAATAACCGGAAATTCTTTTAATTCCGGATCATTGTTCATCGCCTCCATTGTTTCCAGGCCATTCATTTTGGGCATAACAATATCCATTAAAACAAGGTCTGGCTTCTCCTTTCTCATTACTTCCAATCCTTCTTTGCCGTTCCGAGCCAATAAAACTTCATATCCTTCTTCGCTTAACTTCTTTTCCAGTATTCTAATTACTAACTCTTCGTCTTCAACTAGTAAAATTTTCTTTGCCATATATAGTATATTATAAGAATTATTTATTTTTAAGGCAAGTGTGCATAACTTATTTTAGCGACAAACTGAAACTAAAGGTTGACCCCTTCCCTTCTTCCGATTCAAACCAAATTTTTCCGTGATGAGCATCAATTATATTTTTAGCTATATAAAGACCCAGCCCCGAACCTTCTGTTTCTATTTTTAAGGCATTGCCTCCTCGAAAAAATCTCGTATATATCCTGTCTTGCTGGTCTTTGGCTATTCCTATGCCGGTATCCTTTATTGAAAATACTATTTCTTTTTCTTTCTTATTATGCTTAAGAAGAATATCCACCTTCCCTCCCCGGCCGGTATATTTTAAGGCATTATCAAAAAGATTTTGAAATACCAGGTTTATTTTCTCCACATCAACGCTTAGTTTGGGCACTGTTCTCGGTTTTTTAAAACTAAACTTGATTTCTTTGCCGCGAAATTCATTTTCATAGGAATCTACCATTTTCTGAATCAAGTCCACAAAAGAGACTTTAGTAAGCTCGTAAACATATCTTCCTTCTTCTATTCTGGTTACGTCTAAAAGATCATTAATCAAAGCTATCATTCTTTCGTTGCTGATATAAATCTTCTCCAAAAAATCTTTCTGCCCTTGGTTCAACTCCCCCAGGTCCCCATCTGTCAACATTTTTATTGTCCATTTAATTGCCGAAAGAGGAGTCCTCAATTGATGAGCTGAAATGGAAACAAATTCTGTCTTCAGCTTTTCTACTAATTTTTCTCTGGTAACATCATGAAGAATAACCAGCGTTCCTGTCCGCTCATCTTCTCTCGCGACCGGTATTGTGCTTACTTCCAGGATCAACCTTTCGCTTATTTTTAATTCCTTTTTAAAAACTTCTTTTATTTTTTTCGTTTTTGTTGGTTTGGGGGAATCGCTGAGAATTTTTATCAGAGATTCAAGGCTGGAAATTTTCGCCAGTTCAGTGATGGATTTCCCGGTTACTTCCTGGTTTTTTAGAGAAAATATCTTTTCCGCTTCAGCGTTGATAAGAATTAATTCGTTTTCCATATTAAAATTAAGCAAACCGTCAACAAAGTTGGCAATAATAGACAAGGTTCTTTCTCTTTCTTCTTCCACATCCTTTTTTGATTCTTCGGCATCTTCAAGCATGTTTAACAAAGCCAGTCTTGAATTCTTGAGCTCTGACAATTTCGCTTCCAACTCTCTGGTCTTTTCCTTGATTTGTCCCTTTAGCTCTAAAGGAGAATAAGTTTCTTCATTTTCATAAATATTGTCTATCCCTAAAAAATAACCGTTAAAATAACCCTGCTTGTCTTTTCTGGCTATCGCCAAAAGGCTGACTGGAATTTCTTTTTTGTTTTTGGCCAAGAAAATTGCTTCTTTTTTAACCAGACCCTTCCTGAGAATCTCTTTTTTAAGCTCCTCTAAAGAAGAACCTTCTTTAAAGAATTTTTCAATATCCTCGCCGGCGATTTCAACTTGGGTATAGCCGAAAACCTGCTCCAGTTTTTCGTTGATGTCTAAAACAAAATGGAGAGGATCAACATAACATAAAGGAAAAGGAAGAGACTTCCAAAAATCATAAAGGTACTCCTCTGATGTTTCTTGCTGGGAATTTGTTTTTGGAGAATTTACCATTATGGTTTATCTTTTAATTCTTTAATTTTTTCTTTTAATTCCGCCATTTTTAATTCTCTGCCCACTGCCATTTTGCGCCATTGTTCCAATTCATCAATCTGCTCTTGAAGTTTTTTGGTTCTTTCCTCTACTTGGTCTTCAAGAGTCTCATTAATCTCTCTCAAGGCTTTGGTTTTGGCTTTGACTTTGACTTCTAAAATCATTCTTCTTTCTTCCGCTTCTTCTTGCGCTTTTTGTAAAACTCCCAGTTCCGATTTTGTTTTGCCAACTTCTGCGCCTGAAAATACAGACAGTCCGCCTATAAATTCACCTTTTTTATCGGTTAAGGGCATTATATTCAAGATAATGGGAATCTCTTTTTTATTTTTGGGCAGAAAAAACGTGTTAAGCTCTCTTGTTTCTGTTATTTCTTTTTTGATCAGATTGTCAATTTTTCTTTTCTCTTGGCCGGAAATCAAAACAAATAATGGCTTGCCGACAAGCTCTTTCAGCTTATAACCGCTGAAATCATCCCAGCGCTTATTGCTGTATTCAATACGTCCTTTCTGGTCAAAAAGAACCAAAGGGTCAATATAGTCATCAAATATTTTTTGAAATAAGAAAAGGTTTTTTATCATTTGTTTAAAAAAGAGTCATATTGTCTGTTTTTTCCGGCTGCAGTCTCTTCACTAAGCTGTGAAATCCGAACTTTCCCAATATCTCGGCTGTTTTCGCTTCCTCAAATCCCTGCCAGCGGCATTGCTCTAGATTAAAATTAAATGAAACATCGCATTTAATTTGGCTTAATTCTTTTGACAGCAGGGCCGAATCCTTATGATCCCTTAACAGCCGGCTTAACTTTTCTCTGACTTTCTTTGGTTGTCGGGCAAGCTCCTGATAAAGATTTTCAATGCTGGTAAATTCTTGAATCAATTGGATGGCTGTCTTTTCTCCCACTCCGGGAACTCCGGGAATATTGTCAGAGGGATCGCCTCTTAACCCCTTAAAGTCTACCAATTGTCCTGGGGCTAATCCCTGATACTTTTCTTTCACTAATTGTTCGTCGTATAAAACAACATCTTTTATCCCCTTTCTTAAAGTATAAACTTTTGTTTGTTCGTTGACCAGCTGCAAGGCGTCCATGTCTCCGGTCAAAATAATAACTTCTGTCTCGGGAAACTTCTCCATTAAACAGGCAATCGTGCCGATAATATCATCTGCTTCATATCCCTGTTTTTCAAAAATAGGAATGTTAAAGTCTTTCAGAACGCCCTTTATCTGCGGGATTTGCTGATAAAGCTCGTCCGGAGCCTTAACTCTCTTCCCCTTATAATCCTTGAATTTTTTATGGCGAAAGGTGGGGCCGGGCAAGTCAAAAGTAGCGGCGATATAGTCCGGCTTTAATTCTTTGGTAATTTTAAATAAAATTGATAAGAAGCCATAAACAGCATTCACTAGTTCTCCTGCTGGCGTGGTTAGCGGAGGAAGGGCGTGATAAGCCCGGTGGATCAAAGCATTGCCGTCAATAACTATCAAGCGCTTCTTAGCCATGTTTTCATTTTAACACAGATATTAAAAAGCTTCTATCTTCCTGGTTGTTTCGTTAATAAAAGTGAATTTAAGGGTTATTGTTTCTTCGGGCAAAACCTGGCTTACTCTTTCCGCCCATTCAACAGCCACTATGTTTTTGGGGTTGGCGATAATTTCTTCCCAGCCCAGAGTTAACAACTCTTTTGCTTCTTGAATCCGGTAGCAGTCAAAATGATAGAAAGCCTGCCAGGGAGAAGACAAAGCATATTTCCTAAAAACCACAAAAGTGGGACTGAGAACTTTTTCTCTAATCCCCAGCCCTTGGCTAAAGCCCTGCAGAAAAGTTGTCTTGCCCGCTCCCAGCTCCCCTTCCAAGGCAATAACCAGCGCTTTCTCGGCGATAGTCTGCTTAATTTTCTTGGCCAGCGTCAGACCCGCTTTTTTTGTTTCTTTGGAATTTTCAGTTAAAATTTCCATAGGTTGACTGATTAAGAAAAATAAGTTAATTTGAACTAATCTTATGACAGAAGCAAAGAAGCTTATCCAAAACGCAAACACTATTTCCATTCTGCTCCCCCCGGACACTCAAGAAGACAATCTCAGCAGCGCCTTAGCTCTTTTCTATAGTTTGAAAAAACAGGGCAAAAAGACAGATATCCTGCTTCCCAAACATTTGCTGGAAAAAACCCAATCTTCGGGAATCTATAAGCTGCTGCAGCCTAAAAACTTTGTTATCTCCATTGACGCCCCGAACACGAAAATTTCAGAGATCTTTTACGAAAAAAATGAAAAAAATCTGAAAATCTGTTTAGCTGTCAGCGCCGGACAAATTGAAGAAAAAGACGTTGACTTCTCCTTCCTCTCTCTTAAGCCCTTAACCGCGCTGGCCGAAAAAACTCCTGACCTGTTGATAACTCTGGGCTTTCAAACGGAAGAAGGACTGCCCGAAAAAATCCCCATTTTAAATATTGACAACCATGCCGGCGGCAAAGATTTCGGCAAAATCAATCTCAGAGAAGAAAAATCTTCTTTGGCTCAAATTTCAACTAAACTGATTGCTGAACCGGACAAAAATATTGCCACTTCCCTGTTGGCCGGAATAATCTACTTTTCCCTTCAGAACAAAACGCCAATCATACCGAAAGTTTTTGAAGCTATTTCTTATCTTATCAAAAAAGGCGCTGATATTCAAAAAATTGTCCAGCATCTTAAAACCGAAACAAAATCAACCAATAAATCAATAGCGGAAATCTCGCAGATTCGACTGCTGGGAAAAGTGCTGGAAAAGCTGGAGTATAAGGAAAACAAAGAACTATACTGCGCTATTCTAACAAACGAAGATTTTCAGGAAATGGAGGCCGGCTCATTGGATCTAAACTTTGTCATCACGGAACTGAAAAACGTCTGGCTCTTTCCTTGTTTGCTGGTCCTTTGGGAAGACAAGGCAGCGACCAAAGGAGTCTTTTATTCTTCTCAGCCCGAAGCAATAAAGAAGATTTTGAAAACTTTTACCGGAACATTAAAAGGAGAAGGAGGAATATTCCTTGTCCCGGGGGCTGATCTAACCGCAGCCCAAGCGCAAATTTTAAAATTATTATGATGCAAAAAATTACCGGAGAAATAAAAATAGAGCCGGAAGTGCTCAGCCAAATCAAAGAAAGCGTCAGGAGCCTGGCTGACTTGGAAAAACAGATTCAAGAATCTTCCACTGAGAACACGACTAAAATTTTACAGATTATTCTGGCCAGCCTGGTCGTTTTAGACGCTTCCGATGTTCATATTGAACCGGAAGAAAAAGAAACCAAAATCAGGGCCAGAATTGACGGAATGCTGCATCAGGTGACCGCTATTGAAAACACTCTCTATAATTCCCTGACTTCCCGCATTAAACTGATCTCCGGAATTAAGCTGAATATAAAAAGCAGGCCGCAAGACGGCCGGTTCTCCATCTCTATGAAAGAAGGAGAAACCATTGAAATCAGAACCTCCACTCTCCCCTCTGAACACGGAGAATCAATAGTAATGAGAATTCTTAATCCTAGAAACTTAATTAGCATTGAAGATCTGGGTTTAAGGGAAGACTTGCTGGAAATTTTCAACCAGCAGGCAAAAAAACCCCACGGAATGATTATTGTCACCGGCCCTACCGGCTCCGGCAAGACAACCACCTTATATGCTTTTTTGAAAAAAGCGCAAAGTCCGAAAATTAAAATTATCACCATTGAAGACCCGATTGAATATCATTTGCCCGGGATTTCCCAAACCCAAACCGCTCCGGAACAGGGATATGATTTTGCTTCCGGGTTAAAATCATTAATGAGACAGGATCCGGACATAATTTTAGTGGGAGAGATCAGGGACGCGGAAACCACCAAAATCACTATTCAAGCCGCCTTAACCGGACATTTTGTGCTCACTACCCTGCACACCAATGACACCGCCGGAACAATCGCCAGATTAATCACCTTAGGAGCAAGCCCGTCCAATATCGGGCCGGCTTTAAATATGATTGTCGCCCAAAGGCTGGTAAGAAAAATATGCCCGGAATGCGGAGGAATGAAAACTCCTTCCCCGGAAGAAAAGAAAAAATTAAAGAAGGGCCTGGCTGGAATTCCAACAGGAATAAAAGTGCCGGAAATCAATCAGATCCCCGAAGTCAAAGGATGCGCCCATTGCCATAACAGCGGCTATAAAGGAAGAATAGGCATTTCCGAAGCTCTGATCATGGATGCGCGGATGGAAAAATTCATCTTAACCACTCCTTCTATCGCCGCCTTTAAAGAAGAAACAGTTAAAAAAGGAATGGCTACCGTTTACCAAGACGGATTAATAAAAGTTCTTAATGGCATCACCACCATAGAAGAAATAGAAAGAGTAGTTGGTGAGAAATAAGCTTGAAGCTGCAGGTAAAGTATCTTTAGCTTAGCACTAAGGGTGAAGAAATTTCCGAGGCGTAAACCAGTTCGCACCAATCTACCCGTCCAAGAAATTTCCCCAATCACCTGCAGTTTCAAACTTACTATTTAAAATAACGCGAAAATAAAATAAGCTTGAAACTGCAGGCAAAGTATCTTTAGCTTAGCACTAAGGGTGAAGAAATTTCCGAGGCACAAACCAGTTCGCACCAATTTGCCCGTCCAAGAAATTTCCCCAATCACCTGCAGTTTCAAACTTATTGTTTTTTAACGCGTTACGACAGTATTGTACAATAATACTTCAAAAATGTCAAGCCCTAAGAGCATAAAACAAGCAGATATTCTCTTAGACTCCGCTTTGCGGCCTAAAACATGGGACTCATATATCGGGCAAGAGAAGATAAAAAAGAATGTCCAAATAATTATTGCTGCCGCCAAAAAGAGGCAAGAAGCTCCCGAACATGTTCTTTTCTATGGAGGGCCGGGTTTGGGCAAGACCACTTTATCCCATATTATCGCCAATGAAATGGGGGCGGAGATGAAAATAACTTCCGGGCCGGCCATTGAAAGAGCCGGAGATTTGGTGGCTATTTTAAGCAATCTGTCCGAAGGAGATGTACTTTTTCTGGATGAGTGCCATCGGATAAACAAGACTTGCGAAGAGTATCTTTATTCGGCTATGGAAGATTTCAAACTAAATTTGATCTTAGGCAAAGGTCCCATGGCCAGAACAATGGAATTAAAGATCCCCCGCTTCACTTTGATCGGAGCCACAACCAGAATCGCTTTGATATCTTCTCCCTTAAGAGACCGTTTTGGAGCCACTTTCCAGCTCTGTTTCTATAAAAATGAGGATATTGAAAAAATAATCCAAAGATCCTCTCAGGTTTTAAAAATAAAGATAACTTTGCCGGCCGCTAAAATTATTGCCCAGCGCTCCCGCTTCACTCCCCGGGTTGCCAACCGCCTGCTTAAAAGAGCCAGAGATTTCGCCCAAATAAAAGAAGAAGACACTATCACTGAAGAAATCGCTCAAGAAACATTAGAAGCGCTGGAAATAGATGAAATGGGATTGGAAAATGAAGACAGAAGGATACTGAAAATAATCATTGAAAAATTTAACGGCGGGCCGGTGGGAATACAAGCTTTGGCTGCGGCCGCGGCCGAAGAAGAAGACGCTATTTTGGAAATTTACGAACCCTACTTGATGCAGCTGGGATTTATTGAAAGAACCCACCGGGGCAGAATGGCCACAAAACTGACTTATCAGCATTTGAGAATAGAATATAAGAAGCAAGACAGTTTACTATAATGCTGAAAGCAATTATCTTTTTAATAATCATTTTCTGGCCGCCAACTGTTATGGCGGCTGATTTTTTAACCGTTGTTATTGATGAGATCGCCTGGATGGGAAACAAGGATTCCCATAATAACGAATGGATAAAGCTCTTTAATAATTCTTCTGCTTCTGTTAACCTTGACGACTGGAAGCTGGTTGCCGAAGATAACAGTTTGGAAATCAATCTGACCGGAAAAATCCCAGGACAAGGGTTTTTTCTTTTAGAGAGATCAGACGATGAAACAGTTCCGGAGATTGAAGCCGATTTGATTTATGTTAAAAGCTTGAATAATAAGGGTGAACATTTAAAGCTTGCTGACGAACAAGGAAAGTTAATCGATGAAGTAAATTGTTCAACGGGCTGGTTTGCCGGAGACAATAAAACCAAGCAGACTATGAAAAGAAAAGATCCTAATGTCTCGGGAAACAATGCTGACAACTGGCAAACAACCGGAACTCTTAAAACAGAAACACCGGATGTCGGGCCTCCTGTGTTTTATTCGGAGATACAGGGATCCCAACCTCCTGTATCTTATTCGGCCGGAGTCATAATAAACGAAGTGCTCCCCTCTCCGGAGGGCCCTGATGCTGACAACGAATGGATTGAGCTCTTTAATCAAAATGATTTTGCTGTTGATTTGTCCGGCTGGAAAATTTCTGATACTGAAGGAAGAACTAAAACATATGTCTTTCCGGAAAAAACAAATATTAAAGCACAGTCTTTCTTCTTGCTCTATCGAACAGAAAGCAAGATTACTCTGAATAACAACGGAGACGGCTTAAATCTGAGCCAGCCTGATAATAATATTATAGACAGCGTTGATTGGGGAAAAACCGTTAAGAACCAATCATACGGCCGGATTAATTCTGTTTGGGAATGGATCTCTTTATTAACTCCTAATGCAGCCAATACCCTGCCTGATGTTATAGAAAATAGCTATTCAGAAGAACTATCAAAAGAAAAGATCAGATCTTTTACCGCTTCCGTAAAAAACTCCAATTCCCCTTTGTCGCCCGCTTTAGTTGTGGCTATTCTTTCCGGTGGAGTAATGGTCTTTCTGAAAAGAGTAATTAAATCTTTTAAAGCTTGATTAAACAAAAAAGTTAAGATAAAATTAAAATATGTCAGGTCATTCTCATTGGAGTTCAATCAAAAGGGCGAAAGAAGCCACAGACCAAAAACGGGGAAAGGTTTTTTCCAAGATTGCTCGGCAGATTTCGGTTGTTACCCGAGAAAAAGGAGGAGATATTGACGCTAATGCTTCTCTGCGCATTGTTATTGACAAAGCCAAAAAACTTAATATGCCCAAAGAAAACATTGAAAGGGCTATTAAGCGCGGCACCGGAGAATCAACCGAGGGCAGATTGGAAGAATTTGTCTTTGAAGCTTACGGACCGGGAGGAATTGCCCTTATTATTGAAGGAATCACGGATAATAAGAATCGGGCCTTGGGAGAAATTAAGCAGATTCTAGGCAAAAATGCCGGCAAATTAGCCAGCGAAGGCTCGGTGAAATGGATGTTTGACCAAAAAGGAGTAATCCTAATAGGCAATGGCGGCAAAGACGATTTGGAAATGAAAGCGATTGAAGCCGGCGCCGAAGATATTAAATGGGAAGACGACCATCTGGTTCTTTACACCAAAGTGGAAGATTTGGAAAAAACAAAGAAAAGCTTGGAAACACAGGGAGTGGAAATTGAATCCGCTTCTCTGGATTGGATAGCCAAAGAAGAAATTGGCTTGGAACAAAAAGAAAAAGCGGAACGACTTTTTGAGCTTTTGGATGAAGAAGACGATGTTCAAGAAATATATTCAAATTTAGCATGATAATACTTGGCATTGATCCGGGAACAGCCATCACTGGGTTTGGACTAATAGAAAGTAGTCCGGAAATCAAGTACCTGGATCATGGCTGTATTAAAACCAGTTCTAAACTGCCGGCAGAACAACGGCTCAAGGAAATACACCAAAAACTCAGTAGAATAATAAGGCAATATCAGCCTGATGCTTTGGCCGTGGAAACCCTTTATTTCTTTAAAAATTTAAAAACGGCCATGCCAGTCAGCCAGGCCAGAGGGGTTATTTTGTTGGCTGCCGCCCAAAAGAAAATCCCTATTTACGAGTTCACTCCCTTGCAGGCAAAAATGGCGGTTGTGGGTTATGGCCGGGCGGAAAAAAAACAAGTGCAGGAGATGGTTAAGCTGCTTCTCAACTTGGAAGAAATTCCCAAACCAGACGACTCAGCCGACGCTTTAGCCATGGCTATTTGCTATTCTCGAATGTTAAAAAATAAAGGTTGACAACAACTTTTGAAAACATATAATTATCTATAATAAACCTTTTCATTGCTTATCAGTAAGGAAAGGAAGGGTCGACGATAATTAATAAAATTAACAAACAAAATTATGATTTACGAAGAAATCACAAACGAAGAAGAAACTGAAGAAGAAGATGATGATGATGAAGATGATGAAGAAGAGTAATTAAAAATACCTCCCCCGCCAGTCCAATAGACTGGCGGGTTTTTGTTAAAGGTGCTAGATTTTAGATATGGCGCAAAGAAAATACTATCGTAAAGTCTATCAAAAAAAGAAAAAGAGAAAAATATATTTAGTTTTAAAGCTGCTGGCTTTTTGTTTTTTTTGTTCGGCTTTTTTTTCTCTGGCAGTGTTTTTTTATTATGCCAAGGACCTTCCCCGGCCGGAAGTGTTCACCGAAAGGCAATTTATCCAGTCAACTAAAATTTATGACCGCAGCGGAGAAGTATTATTATATGACATTCACGGAGAGGAAAGAAGAACCATAGTGTCTTTAAGCGTTATCCCCCAGCAGCTGCAAAAGGCGGTACTGGCCGCTGAAGACGCTAATTTTTACCGACACTTTGGCATAGACCCTCAGGGAGTGGGCCGGGCAATATTGGTTAATTTGCAAAGAAGAAGCCTTTCTTCTTCTGTCGGCGCCTCAACCATAACCCAGCAGTTTATCCGCTGTTCTTTTTTAACAATGGAAAAAAGCATAGAAAGAAAAATAAAAGAATTTGTTTTAACAATAGAGATAGAAAGAAGATATTCTAAAGACCAAATCCTGGAATGGTATCTCAACCAGGTTCCTTTGGGAAGCGTTTACGGAGTGGAAGCAGCCAGCAGGTCATTCTTTGATAAAAAAGTCCAAGACCTTTCTTTGGGGGAATCAGCCACCATAGCTTCTTTAATCAAGTCGCCCAGCTATCTTTTGGAAAATCAAGACCGGCTGAAAATAAGGAGAGATTATGTTTTAGACCGGATGGTGGAAGAAAACTTTATCAGCCAAGAAGAGGCGGAAGAAGCTAAAAAAGAAGAAATAAAATTCGCCAAAGCCAAATCAATCCAATCCCCCCACTTTACCCTCTATATTAAAAAGTATTTGACGGAAAAATACGGGAAAAAGTTCTTGGAAGAGAAGGGATTGAAAATCTATACTTCCTTGGATTGGGAGCTCCAGCAGGAAGCGGAAAAAATAATAAAAGAAAGGGCAAAAATTAATGAGAATTATCAAGCTTTTAACGCTTCTTTGATTGCTCTTGACCCGAAAACCGGAGAAGTTTTAAGTATGGTCGGCTCCAAGGATTATTTCGCGGATTCTTATCCGGAAAACTGCTCCGGTCCGGACTGCTTGTTTGAACCGGATTTTAACGTGGCTATGATTGGAGAAAGACAGCCGGGATCAGCCTTTAAGCCCTTTGCTTACGCCACCGCTTTTAAAAAAGGCTTTACTCCGGAAACAATTATTTGGGACGTGGAAACTAATTTTGGGGTTTTTGCCAATGAGCCCTATATCCCCCAAAATTATAATGAAAGATTTAACGGAGCCATAAGCTTGCGGGAAGCCTTGGCCCAATCCATTAATGTTCCGGCGGTAAAAATGCTTTATTTGGCCGGACAAAAAGACACCATAAAAATGGCTGAAGACTTAGGGATAACAACTCTGGAAAAAGACCCTTCTTATTACGGCCTATCTTTGGTTCTGGGAGGAGGAGAAGTCAAGCTAATAGATATGGCCTCTGCTTACGGAGTGTTCGCCACCGAAGGCTTGAAAATCCCTCCTGTTTTTATTCTAAAAATTGAAGACAATCAAGGAAATATTATTGAAGAAAACAACAAGTCATTAAAAAGGGTTTTAGACAGCCAAACGGCCAGGAGAATTAATGATATTTTATCTGATAATAAGGCTCGCATCCCCACTTTTGGCTCTGCTTCCTCCCTTTATTTTGAAAATCAGCAAGTAGCGGCCAAAACCGGAACCACTCAAGAGTACAAGGATGCCTGGACAATAGGATACACTCCTTCAATTGTTGTCGGAGTCTGGGTGGGAAACAATAATAATTCCGCAACTAAAAAGCCCGGCGTAGCTTTGGCCGGACCTATTTTCCATCAAGTTATGGAAAAGGCCTTGGAAAACATTCCTCAGGAATCTTTTAATAAGCCGGAAATAATTGAAACTTCCAAACCAATCTTAAACGGACAAGTGGAAGATTTTGAATTGCCGGAAACTCCGCACTCTATTCTCCATTATGTTGATAAAAGCAATCCCTTGGGAGAGGCTCCGGCTGACCCTGAATCAGATTCCCAATATTCAGCTTGGGAGCAAGGAATCAAAGATTATTTTAAGAACTTTTAATCGGCATTACCACGTAAAGATAACTTGTATCCCCCACCGGCTTTAATATGGCCGGCCCTTCTATTCCGTTAATGCCGAAAATAACTTCATCGCTTTTTATATTCGTTAATCCGTCAAGCAGGAATTTAAAATTAAAAGATGTTTCCGTGCTTTTCCCTTCCGTCTTAATTGAAATCTCTGATTTGTTTTCTCCAATTTCCGAAGCTTGGGCGAATAATTCCATTTTATTTTTCTTGGCGTCAACCTTGATCTTAATTTCACTGGTTTTCCCGCTGAACAAGGAAGTTGTTTTGATTTGGTTGATAAACTCCTCCCGGGAAACAATTACTTGAGTTTCGTATTTTTGGGGGATAATTTCCTGATAATTAGGGTATTTCCCCTCTATTAAGCGGGAAATAAGCTGAATTTGAGGCTGGTTGTTTTCCGGAAAAGGAAGTTCAAACAAGACCTGGCTGGAAGATAAATACATTTTTAATTTCTCCTCTTTTTCAGCGGTGACATTAATAAGTTCGCGCGCTGTTCTTTGGGGAATAATAAAAGAAGTTTCTTTTTCTATGGCCGGCCCGTTTTTAAAATAAAGGGTTTTTTCCGCCAATCTAAAACTGTCCGTAGCCACGATTTTTAAAGTATTTTTTTGTAAATTAAAATAAACTCCGGATATTTCCGGTTTGGTTTGACTTAAAGAACTAAACTCCACCACCTGAGATATGCCTTTGTAAAACGGAATAGTGTTTATTTCTATAAAATCCTTGGTTTCTATTTTGGGAATAATAGGAAAATCATCCGGAGACTGCCCTTTAATTTTTACTTTATAATTATCACAGCTTATATTCAAAGTTTGTTCTTTTTCTTTTAAAATTATTTTTTCATTTGGCAAAGAATTAATTAAACTTAGAATAAGTTTTGCCGGAATGGCTATCTCCCCTTCTTGTTCTATTTTGGCTAAAGTATAATAATTTATTCCCACTTCTAAATCAGTAGTGGAAAGCTTAAGTAGATTTTTTTTAACAGAAATTAAAACATTATTTAAAATGGGCAAGGTCAAATTTTTTCCGGTAATTCTTTCAACGACATCTAATCCTTGTTTTAAGTTTTCTTTTAATATAATTAAATTCATTGTTGTTATTATGTTTTATATTTTTTATATTTTTATTCCTATTTGGCTTAGAATAAGTTGGGGAAAATAGTATGAATAACTATATTATTATTTCCTTAATAAACTGGTAGTTATTTTATTCTTTAAAAAGCCTGAAAATTCATCCCCTATCTTTAAACTTGTTTTTCTTCTTATTATGCACAACTTTTCAACATCCCTAGATGTATAATTGTTCTTTAATAAGCTTAATTTCCTCCGTTAGAATTTCGTCCTTATCCTTGTCCTTGGATATTTTCGTGCAGGCGTAAATAGCGGTTGTATGGTCTTTCCCTCCCAGCTTTCTGCCGATAGCGGGAAAAGAATTATTTAATTCGTTTCTTAATAAATACATGGCGATTTGACGCGGCTTAACAATCTCCTTCTTCCGGGAAGAAGCTATTAAATCTTTTTCTTTTAAGTCGTAAAATTCAGCCACCACCTGGATTATTCTTCTCGGGTTGATCACTCTTACCGGAGATAAAATAGCTGTTTTAAGAAGATTTTTAATGATTGATAAATCAACATCTTTATTATTGAATTTCTGGTAAGCGGTTAGTCTGTTCAAAGCTCCTTCCAGCTCCCTGATGTTCTTTTTGATATTAGTGGCGATATATTCCAGAATTTCTTCAGAAATGCTTATTTTCCTTTCTTGCGATTTAACTTTTAAAATAGCCATTCTGGTTTCGAAATCCGGGAAATCAACATCAGCGATCATTCCTCCTTCAAAACGGGAGCGGAGCCTGTCTTCCAAAGCGGAGATAGCCTTGGGAGGGCGGTCCGCGGAAAGAATCACCTGTTTGTTTTCTTCGTATAAGACATTGAAAATATGGAAGAATTCTTCCTGGGTTTTTTCTTTGCCGGCCAAAAACTGAATATCGTCAATAATTAAAACATCATATTTCTTGTATTGCGTTTTAAAGCTTTCAATACTATGGTCTCTAATGGAAGTAACCACTCCGGAGATGAATTTTTCCGAAGGAATGTATTTTACCTTCTTTTTGGGAAAGTTTTTTGCCACCTTGTTTCCAATGGCCTGTATCAGATGAGTTTTGCCCAGTCCCACTCCCCCATAAATAAAAAGAGGATTATAAACCGCGCCCGGGTTTTTGGAAACGGCCCAAGCGGCGGCGTGAGGAAGTTCGTTGAATGGCCCTACCACAAAGTTTTCAAAAGTGTAACGAGGGTTGAGATTGGTTTCCCGGTTGATCTTGAATTCTTGGAATTCCAGCTGGTCAGTTTCCGGCACGCTGGCAGAAGCCTGTTTTTTAGGTTCGGCATGATTTACCGTGTATTGAGCCTCTTTGATTCCTTCATCAAGGTTGTGCAGGGTTTTAAGGATGATCTTATTGTATTTATTTTCCAGCCATTCTTTAGAGAAATTGTTGGGATCAGTG
>JAUVEE010000033.1 GCA_030594935.1 bacterium | reverse complement strand
GTTAAGGAGATTATTTTTCCCGGCCTCTATAATTGGTTCAATGCCCTGAAAGAGCAGTTGGCCCGGGAAAACAATTTGATTCCGGACAATATCTTTCTTTTGGGCGGAGGCAGTTTACTGCCGGAAATTTCGGAGATTTTAGAGACGGGTGATTGGGAAAATATTCATTTTTTAGACGAAATAAAAGTAAAAAACCTTTATCCTCAAGATTTGAATTTGGCTGCCATTGATTTTAACAGCCTTCAATTTACTCCCGGCCTATTGCTTTTGGGAGCAGAATCTTTAAACTTAAAATATGACCAATAAATTTTTAGATATTATTCCCCCGGGAACATTGCCGGAGAATCAGGTGGTTGTTCCCAGAAAAACAGCTCCCAAGAAAAGCTTTTTAAAAGCCTGGCTGTTTCTGATTCTATTTATCTTTGTCGGTTCAGGCCTGCTCTGCCATTTTGTTTTCTGCCGGGCCGAAGTAAAGATCTGGCCGAAGACAAAATTGCTGCAATTCAACGAAACAATAATTGTCAGCGTAAAAGCCGGGGAGTTTGATTTCGCGGAAAAAACAATTCCGGGCAGATATTTTGAAGAAATAAAAAAAAGCCAGCAGGAATTTCCGGCCAGCGAAGTTTTTAACAAGAAAGAGAAAGCCAAAGGAATTATCAGGGTCTATAACGAACATGATCCTCCCAGATCTTTGTCTTTGATCGCGGGCACTCGTTTTCTGTCTTCCGATTCCGAAAAATACTTTTCTTCTCCGAAAAAGATCTATCTGCCTCCGGCAAAATATGAAGAGGGAAAACTGGCGGCTCAATGGATAGAGATAGAAATAGAAGCGATGGAAGCGGGTCCGGACTATAATATCAGTCCGACTAAATTTTCCGTTCCCGGATTGGTGGGCAGCGCCTATTATTACAGCACCTGGGGAGAGTCTTTCGGCAATATGTCCGGCGGAACGGATTTAGAAATGAAGCGCGTTTTCCAGGCTGATCTGGACAATGCTCAAACAGTTCTGACTGAAAAGCTTTTAAGGGAAGTTGATCTAAGCCTGCGAAACAATATTTCTTCCGAATTTATCTTATTAGACAACGCTCTGGCCAAGGAAATAACCGATGAATCCTGCCTGGCTCCGGTTGGAGCGGAGATGGATTTCTTTATTTATGAAGCTGAGGCCAAGGCTTCGGCTTTGATTTTCAAAAAAACTGATTTAGAGCGGTTTGCGGAGGAATATATTCTTTCCCGAGTTTCCGCTCTTAGCCCCAATGAGATTTTTTCCGGAGAGAAAAAACTGCTTTCCGAAACCTTGAGAATAGGCTATCAAGTTGAATCAATTGATTTGGTTGACGGTCAGATTATTCTGAATTTAGACTTTTCCGGGGAAGTTTATCCTGATATTGACAAAACAGTCGCCCAACAGGCTTTTAGCGGCAAAACCTTGTTTGAGATTGAAACTTTTTTAAAAAACCAAACGCAAATTATTAAATCAGAAGTAAAATTTTGGCCTTTTTG
This sequence comes from bacterium, assembly GCA_030594935.1. Lineage (GTDB taxonomy): Bacteria > Patescibacteriota > Minisyncoccia > Minisyncoccales > JAGLPU01 > JAGLPU01. The sequence continues at coordinate 5,754 of JAUVEE010000033.1, read as the reverse complement.
GATAGAAAAAGCGCCTAATGACACAAAGAAAATTAAGATAGAATTAGAGCTTGAATCTTCACAGGGTTGACTAATTTCTTTAAATTTGTTAGCTTTAAAAAGTTAGATGAGAAAAAAACAAAATATAAAAAAAACTAATGCTCCTGTTGTCGAGCCGGCGGAAAGAAAAGAAGGAATAGTATTAGAGGCTTTGCCTAGCACTCGTTTTAAGGTAAAATTAGATTCCGGCGAAGAATTAACAGCTCATTTGGCGGGAAAATTAAGGCTTTACAGGATTAAAATTTTGCCCGGAGACAAAGTAACAGTGGAAACAAGCCCTTACGACACCAGTAAGGGGAGAATTGTTTATCGGAAAAAATAGGAGCCATTGACGATAAAGTTTTTCTGTATTATTATGAAAGTACAAGCATCTGTAAAAAAAATTTGTCGAGATTGTAAAAGCGTCCGCAGAAGAGGACGAGTTTATATAATTTGTAAAAAAAATCCCAAACACAAACAAAGACAAGGATAAAAGCTGTTAAAAACAGCTTAAATAAAATCAATTGTTTTGATTGTGAATTTTAATTATGCCACGTATCGCGGGAGTCAATATCCCTGACAACAAACGAATAGAAATCGCTTTGACCTATATCTACGGAATCGGCCGTGTTTCCAGCAATAAAATTTTGGCGGAGGGAAAGATCGATCCCAATGTTAGAGCCGCTAAATTGACTTCTGAAGAAATCAACCGCTTGAAGGAAATAATCGTCAAGAATAACACGATTGAAGGAGAGCTCAAGAAAGACAGAATGATGGCCGTGAAAAGACTGAAAGACATTAATTGCTGGAAAGGAACGCGCCATGTGAAAAAACTGCCGGTCAGAGGGCAAAGAACAAAAACTAATAATAGAACCGTAAGAGGAAACACCAGGAGAACAGTGGGTTCAGGAAGAAAAGCTGCTCCCGGTCCTAAATAATATAATATGGGAAAGAAACGCATTATAGCAAAAAGCGAAGAAGAACTTGTCAAAGAGAGAGAAAAGATTGACAATATTTTGAAAAAAGAAAAAACAGCCAAAACTTCCTCTAGGATGCAAAGCGGAAGGGTCTATATTTCTTCTTCATATAACAACACTTTGATAACTTTGACCGATACTCAAGGAAATGTTTTGACTTGGAGCAGCGCCGGCTCTATTGGCTTTAAGGGCTCAAAAAAAGCCACTCCTTTCGCCGCTTCCAAAGTGACCGAGAATGTTGTCAGGGTCGCCGAAAAGATAGGAATAAAAGAAGTGCATGTCTTGGTCAAAGGGATAGGCGGAGGCCGGGAATCGGCTATCAGGTCATTGGCTGCCAAGGGCTTGGCAATTCTGTCTATTGAAGACGTTACTCCGATCCCTCATAACGGGTGCCGTCCCAAGAAACCAAGAAGAGTATAAAATTATGCAAAACAACAAATGTAAAATTTGCCGCCGTTTAGGAACTAAGCTCTTTTTAAAAGGAGATCGCTGCATGACGCCTAAATGCGCCATGATAAAGAAGCCTTACGCGCCGGGAGAACCAAGCAAGAAGCGAAGAAGCAATATGTCTGAATACGGAAAAGAATTGGCGGAAAAACAGAAATTGAAAAATTGGTATAATTTAAGCGAAAAGCAGTTTTCCAATTACGTAAAGGCTGTTTTAGCGGAAAAAGCCAAAGCCAAAAATCCGGTTCTATTATTGATTCAAAAACTGGAAAGCCGTTTTGATAATGTGATTTTCCGCCTGGGATGGGCAGCTTCCCGGCCCAAGGCTCGGCAATTGATTTCCCATTATCATTTTTATGTCAACGGCAAAAGAGTGAACATTCCTTCTTATCGGTTAACAAAGGGTGATAAAATCAGCCTTAACCCCGGTTCGCAAAAAAAGCCGGTTTTTGAAAATTTGGCTAAGGATTTAAAAAAATACGAACCTCCTGTCTGGATTAAGCTTGACAAGGAAAAGCTTGAAGCCGAGATAATCGGCTCCGCCTCAACTGAGGAAGCGCTTCCTCCGGCAGAAGTATCAACAATTTTTGAATATTATTCACGATAAAATAAAATTAAAGGTGTGGAGCATTAGTACTCCTTTACTGATGTCTTCAACTTAAAATTATGATTCCTTTACCTCTCAGCCCCAAAATAATAGAAGAAAAAAATAATCAGGCTACTTTTGAAATTGAAGCTCTGTATCCCGGCTACGGAACAACTATTGGAAATAGCTTGCGCCGGGCTTTGCTTTCTTCCTTATCGGGAGCCGCTATCACGGAAGTAAAGATTAAAGGTATTCAGCACGAGTTTTCCACAATGGCCGGAGTCGAAGAAGACGTGGTTTCTATTTTAATGAATTTAAAACAGCTTAGATTTAAAATGCACAGCGACGAACCGCAAAAAGCTCAATTAACAATAAAAGGAGAAAAAGAAGTAACCGGTTCGGATTTTAAACTGCCCAGCCAAATAGAACTGATAAACAAAGATGCCCGTATTCTTACTATAACCGATAAAAAAACGGAAGTGCAACTGGAAATCGTGGTGGAGAAAGGGCTTGGTTATGAACTGGTGGAAAGAAGAAAAAAAGATAAGCTGGCCGTGGGAGTGATCGCTTTGGACGCCATTTTTACTCCGGTTCGGAAAATAAGCTATAAAGTGGAAAACATGAGAGTGGGAGACAGGATTAATTTTGACCGGTTGATATTAACGGTGGAAACAGACGGAACCATCACTCCGACCGAAGCTTTTGTTCAAGCGTCAGAAACCCTGCAGAATCATTATTCTTTATTCGCCGGCACTTTCAAGGAAACAAAAAAACAGGTTAAGCCAAAAGAAGAGAAAGAAGACCTAACCAAAACCAAAGTGGAAGATCTAAAGCTTTCCAACAGAACCGTTAACGCTTTGGCAAGCGGCAGTATCAAGACTGCCGGGGGCCTGGCTAAAAAAGATGAAAAAACCCTGCTGGAGCTGGAAGGAATGGGAGAAAAAGGAATAAAAGAAATCAAGAAAGCCTTAAAAAAAATAGAACTAAGCTTAAAATAAAGAAAGATGCGCAAACGAACCAAAGGCAAAAAATTCAATAGAAAAAGAGATCAAAGGAAGGCTTTTTTCAAAGCATTGCTTCGCGGTTTGGTTTTGCACAATAAGATTAAAACCACTGAAAGCCGGGCTAAAGAAATTCAGCCTTTGATTGAAAAGTTTATCACTGCCGCCAACAAGAAAGACAGAGATGATATAAGCAAACGCAGAATGCTGGCTCGCTTCTTTTCAGCGGATCTGGTAAAAAAGATAATGACGGAAATCGCTCCGAAATATAAAGAAAAACAAGGGGGATACACCAGAATAATTAAATTAGGCCAAAGAGCGTCAGACGGAGCAAAAATGGCGATAATAGAATTAATTAATTAAAATGGAACGCAAAACACACAAAATTGACGCTTCAGGCAAGATTTTAGGCAGACTGGCGGTGGATGTTTCCGCTTTGCTGCGGGGAAAAAACAACCCCAACTATGTTCCTAATCAGGATTTGGGGGATTTTGTCGTTATCACTAATGTTGCTCAAATGAAATTCAGCGGCAAGAAAGCGGAACAAAAGATTTATTATCATCATTCGGGATATTTGGGCGGAATGAAAAAAACTCCTTTGGAAAGGCTTTTTGCCCGAGACCCCAAAGAAGTTTTAAAGAAAGCGGTTTACGGAATGCTGCAGAAAAATAAACTGCGCCCGGAGCAGATAAAACGGTTAAAATTTGAATAATTAATTAATATTTAAAAAAAAGTGGAAGAGAAAAAAACTACAACTAAAAAGCCAACAGCTAAAAAAGAAGTCAAAAAACCAGTGGCTAAGAAAAAAGCGGCCAAGAAACCTGTTGAAGTCAGTCCTGAAATTCCTCAAGAGGAAAAGGTTCTTGAAATAACTGAGGAAGAATCAGGAGAAGAAGGATTGTCCGCTAAATCAAAAAAATACATTGAAACAATCGGCCGCAGAAAAACAGCCACAGCCAGAGTAAGAATCTGGACCAGGGGGGACAAGGAGATATTGATCAATGACAAGCCCTATAAATCATATTTCACTATTCCTGAACTGCAGCAGACCATTACCGCTTCTTTGGAAAAGATGAAGTGCTTTGATAAATTCAGAGTTTCAGTCAAAGTAAAAGGAGGAGGAACCTTTGCCCAGGCAGAAGCAGTCAGACACGCCATTGCCAGAGCCTTGGTCAGATTTAATCAGGATTTCCGCAAAAGACTTAAAAAAGCCGGCCATTTAACTCGAGACCCTCGGATGAGGGAAAGGAAGAAATTCGGCCTCAAAAGAGCTCGCAGAGCCCCACAATGGAAGAAGAGATAAAGAAAGAGAGCAGCCGTTAGGCTGCTTTTGTTTTATAAAAAAGAGGGAGCAGTCGCGAGACTGCTCTTCAAGTGTTTAATAATTGTTTCTGCTTCTTCCTTATCTCTATCGGAAAAATTTGTTCCTTCCTTCTCTTTATATTCCTCAATAATAGGAATACTTGAGGCTTTCCCAATAGTTTTGATAGCTCTCAATAAATTGCCTCTTATGGCATGATTGGTTTCATCCCATAATAGTATTTTTTCAAGAAATCTAAGATCTTGTGCTCTTGGATTTTTTCCGATGATATCTGTTAAGAAAAGAACAGCTATCTGCTTTTCTTCTATTTTCTTCTTATCTTGCAACCACAAAAGTTTTCTTATAATGAAAAACGGGTCTCCGGCCAGCTGTTTTCTGTGCTTGTATGTGATTTCACACACTTTTTCCGGTTCAGCGCTTAAAATCTTTCCGATAATATCTTCCAATATTTCTCTTTCCGTTCCCATAGCATCACCTTTATTCTTATATCAACGAACTAATCGTCGCTTCTCCTTATAACACACCAAAGTTAATTTGTCAATTAAAAAGCAATTTATTATTCTATAATCTTTTCTGATTGATAGAGAATTCCTTTACTAAGAAGATACAGTTTTTTATTGTCAGAACTAAAAAGGAAGTTTACTTCTTTAAATTCAGCTAAATCGTGGATATTTATTTTGTCCCGGTCGTCAATTTCAGCCACTTTAATATTACTGCCGTTATTGAATATCAGGTAATGGGAGTTAAGCCAAAAAACCCGGCTTATTTCTTCCGAAAAGCGAGTCAAGAACAAAGAAGTATTTGCTTGCCTGGCTGGCTGTTCTTGAATGTCTTCCGGGAAATAAAGCCAAATTTCGTGGTTATTGGCATAAGCGATCTTCTTATTATCAGGAGAGATTTTTAAAAGATTCACTGATTTGGCCAGTTCGACAAAAGATTTTGAAGAAGGATTGAAATAATAAGCGATCTCTCCTTCTTTTAAGAAAACGCGGTCGTTTAGAATTTTCAAACTATGGTTGATCTCTGTTTCCAGAACAAAAGGCAAAACCGATAATTTTTTCTCGGACTGCGCGGCTAGATCGCTGCTGTAAAGATACCCTGACTTATTGAGATAATAAAGGTCTTTTCCTGAAGTTTGATAAATTAGTATTTTTTCCGACAATAATGATCTTTGCCGGGTGGTTAAATCGGTTTGATAGAACTTTCCTCCTTCTAAAAAGAATATTTTTAATGAATTCTGAGGATTAAAATTTACCGCTTCTGTTATCGGGGACAAGAAATCAAGAAATATCAAGCTGGCTGTCGGCCGGCTCAAGTCCACGATAAAGTATTTTATCTGTTCTTTCAAACCCAGCTTAAGCAGAATTCTTTTGGAATCATTGGAAAGCTTTAAATCAAGCAGTT
>JAUVEE010000026.1 GCA_030594935.1 bacterium | reverse complement strand
GACTGGCCTGTCCCCAATATTGAGGAACCTGTCCGTTCCATTTTTCTATCCAGCGCAGCTCCACTATTTGGGCATTGGCGCGCAAAGCCCGAGCCTCAATCTCAATAGCTTTGGCCTTGCCCTCGGCTTCAGCTACTTTCTGTTCAGCTTCAACCTTGATTCTTTCCAAATCCCTTTCCGCCTTCAGCTTCAGCTGTTCAGCGGTCACCTTCGCTTCAATGGCATCGTTAAAAGCTGAGGAAAAAGAAAAATCAATTATATTGAACTCGTCAACTATAATTGAACTGACTACCAATCTTTCCGCAAGATTGGCTTTGATCTGCTCTTTTACTTCTTCCCTCTTGGTAATCAGCTCTTCGGCGGTATATCTGGCCGTAACCGCTTTTACCGACTCCTGAATGGACGGAGCAATAATACGGGTATTATAGTTCTTCCCCACATCCTGCCAAATTTTATTAACTGATTCAGGGTCAAGATGATAGTTCAAAGCAATTTTGGAAGTTACTATCTGCAGGTCTTTGGAAGAGGCGCTGGCCGGAACTTCATCTTTCTGAATTTTCACGTCCATTTTCACCACTTTGTGGACAATAGGTATTTTAATATACAATCCTTCTCCAAAAACTTTATCCTGCACAGCTCCGAATTGCAAAAGGACTCCTCTCTCACCGGCTCCCACTGTGCCGAAAGCGCCGAATATGACAACAACTGCCAGCCAGAAAAAAACTATAATAGTTATAATTTTCCCCGGCTTAAATTCTCTTATCTGGTTCATAGTTTTAATATTTTATTATGATTATACCGACCTTTTAAATTTAATTATTCCGCTTTTTTAAACTTTACGCTGAATATTGGAACATATTGGTTTTCGTTTTCATCAAATATTTCCACTTCTTTTCCTTTTATCAAATCAGTTAAAGCCGTATCGCTTAATAATTGAGTATCTTCTTCAACTTTTTTTTTGAGCTTGTCCAACTTAATAAATTCAGTTTTAAGATCTTCCTGGATGCTTCCTTCTATTTGTTTCTTTTTTTCTTTCAGAGCTTTTAAATCTTCAACCGCGTTTTGGTGTTTATATGAATTAGCCAAAGAATCGCGGTAGACTTCCATAATCTTCTGCTGTTCTTTTTTAGTACTTCTAATCCGATCATAAATTTCCTGCACTTTGGCCATGGTATTGAGAACTGCGCTTATTCGTTCTTCTGAACGCTTCGCGTTGTCCGAAATAAGTTAATAATGTTTTTATTATATCTTAGAAAAAAGTTGCTGTCTACTTTTCTTCCAAAGCTCCTTTGGTGTAAATATTGCGCGGACTCCAGAGCATAAATCCGCAATAGTCGTCATTGGTTGCGTCCAGCACCGCTTGAATCTCCGCTCTAACCATCTTGGCGTCATACTCAGCCCCTAAATCAAAATCCTGAATCCAGGGACGCAAAAAACTTTGAGTGGAAGTGTTTGTTTTATTAAAATCTCTTAATCTCTTTGAAGCAGTATCCATTGAGTCTTTTATTATTTCATAAGGATGTTCCGCCGGATTTTGATAACCCAAGAATCCATCAGCGTAATGGGAAGGATAAACCATGGGGCAGATATAGTCAAAACTGCCAAAGGAATCTTCCAATACTTGGCCGATTCCCAGATCGCCGGGACTAACCGCGGTCAGGCCGAATAGATCGGCTGATATCTTCACTCCGGACATTTCTTGGCGCAAATAAACGAAAAACTCTTTTATGACAGCGCGCTTGGCTGTTTCTTCATCCCAAAAAGGAAAAACCATGTCTTCTAAGCTGCCGTCGGAAGGAAAACGGATATAGTCAAAATTTATCTCGTCAAAACCGCGGCAAGCGGCCTCTTTGGCAAGGGATATATTATAGTCCCAGGATTCCTTGGCCGCGGCATCGATCCAGGCCAGTCCTTTATTGTCCAGCCATAAGAAATCGGACGAAGTTGCTGCTGTCAATTTAGCCTGGCTCTGAACAGCTAGATCCGGCCTGGCTTGGGCCAATATCGGATCCTGAAAAACTGTCACTCGGGCAATTACATAAATCTTTTTTTTGTGCAGTTTTTCAATAAGAGAATCAATATCTCTGATCCTTATTGTCTTGGCGCCATATTCTTCCGCTTTTGGCACCGCTGTATCGTAAAATATCCGGCCGGAATAATCTTTAATATCAATCACCACGGCATTAATCTCCGTAGTTTCAGCCAAATCAATCAAATAGTCAATCCGCTTTTCAGTGGCGGCTGACCAACTGGTAAGATAAATCGCTTTGACAATCTCCGGAGGCTCGGCTAAAATCGGCTGACAGCCTTCTGAAACATAAACCTTCTCAGGAACCTTTTGCCAAATTAGAGGAGCGGCTTCGTTTTCCAAAGAAATAAGTTTTTCCCTTGCTAACGAATCTTTGAATTCAGCGGTGGCAAAAAATTCCGGGCGGAAAACAAAAAGAGTCGTTACGGCGCTAAGAATCAATAACGGCAGATAAATTGCCAGCTGGCATTGAGTAATTTTCATAATTTTTATTATCCTATCATAATAAGGCAAATCAGGCTATTAAAATGAAAAGGCAAAGTCATGACTTTGCCTAAACCAACTAGGGTGTTTTAAGAGGAATTTTCTCTCGGAAAATAACCTTAATGGTAAATTCTTTTTGCCGCTTTTTTTGAACTCTGAATACACTATTTTATCAAAGTGTTGCACTTACTTATTGAACCGAAGACCTGAAACCCTTCAGGTTATTTTATTCAAGGATTGATAGACTGTTTTATTCAGGAAGAATGCAAAAGGTATTATTGAAGCGGTTGATATAATTAAAAAGGCCAATCACTGAAACAATCTCCACTATCTGAGCTTCGTTGAGCTCTTTCTTGAGCTTGGTGAAAATTTCCGGATTGTCTAAATTGGCGTCATCGGTGATATCTCTCACCAGCTCCAGGATATTCTGTTCGCCATCCGGCAAATTTTCCCTTTGCTCTATCTTTTTAATCATTTCCTCGTCCGCTCCCAATTTTTGCAGCATTTTTATTGTCACGTCAACGCAAAAAGGGCATTTCAATAAATTGGAAATGGTATAGGCGATTTTCCATTTAAGGTACGGCTCTATTTTGCCTTCGCCCATTATGGTTTTAAAAAGTTCGGTAAACTCTTTTAAAATTTCAGGACGGTGGGCCATCACTTTCACCCACTCCGGCGCTTTGCCGGTTTTCTCTTCAAAGCTTTCGTAAACCGTTTGAGCGATTTCAGCGGCCTGGTCTTTTTCTAATGAAGAAATAATAGCCATAATTTTTCTCTAAATTAATTTAATAAGCGACTTTTTATTAATAATTAATTATTTTCCAATAAAAGCCTATTCTCAATATTATAGGTTTCTTCCATTGTCTCTATGGTCTGGGAAATCATAACAATTCCCGCCAAAAGAGCCAGGGAAACAAGAATCACAACTCCTATTGGAGTGGATATTTCTTGATCTAATTTAAACATATTTTTTATAACTCATTTCATTAAAACTCGAACGATCTGGCAGAGAATTTGAAAAACAGCGCCGATATAGCCCATTGTTTTAGAAACATCACTATTACTCTGAGGAGAATTGGCCGACTGATTTAAAAACTTGCCAACTTTCCCCCAAGTTTGAATTGTCTTATTCTTATGCAAATCCAAAATCTTGCCCATTTGCGCTTCCAATTCTTTGTCTATTTTAACTGTTCCTTGCTCGGTAATCTCTGCCTTCTTCTTCTGCCAATCTTTAAATTGCAGCAATTCTCCCCGGTTAAGCCAAAAGCCTCCGCAACTGAAACAATGCTCCAGTTTGATCTGTTTGGGAAAATAAGGGTCCTTGAACTCTTTTAACGGCCCCCGGCATCTGGGACAAACAAGCTTCTTTTTAATGGGAACGAGTTTTTGCAGCTTTTTGGCGTTTAATTTGCCTAGGCTCCGAGCTGATTTCGGAGAAACCCGGTGCATTTCCAAATCATCGCACCAAACACCGCCGCAGCCCGGACATTGGTTCAGCTCTACATCTACTCCGTAATGGGATTTGGCAACCACTTTTTCTAATTTTAAATCACAGTTGGGACAATGCATTATATTATCTTACCTTATCTGTCGCCAAAACAAAAGCGCAAATAAAAAAGCCTAATCGCATTACGCTTTCGGCTTTATTTTTTTATTTCAATCCTGTTATATCCGGCAAAGATTCCAGGGCTTTTATAAAAATCGGATAAGACATATATGTCTGGTTTTCAGCCCTTAATCTTACTCCTCCACTGAGAAATTCAATTCTCGTGAAAGAAATCATTTGCCCGGGAATCAAGTACGCAAACTCCTCTTCGCCAAACAGGGACTCGATTTCATGTCCTGGATGGGAAGAACCTTCAGGCATTGTAATCACAGGAATTATCTCGTGTCTTGCTCCAAACGATATGATCGCCTGTTCATTTTTACATTCTTTGATCCTGGGAAGGATTGCGTATTCAGCTCCGTTTTCTTGCGGGCTGTCAACCGGTCCGTCGGCAATTTTTACTCCTTTTTCTCCTCGCAGGTAAAGATTCCACCCCTTTTCTCTAATGATTCTAAGAATCTCTTCTACTTCATCCATTTGCGCCACCTCTTTTTATGTCAAATCAGCTGAATTATTAGCTGAAAGCTAAAGTCAGTATAAGTGGAAATAAGAATATTGTCAAAAAAAAAAGAGAGTTCAGACAACTCTCTCCTTATTATCTGTTGTTATTATTGCTTCTGTTCCGTGTTTCTTCTCAATTTGAATCTTCTTTACACTCTTCAGAATGTCCAATGATTTCTGAAGCTCTTTCATTGAACTGTTTGTCCCCATGGCAATTAATCCGTTTTCCGTTTTTCGGAAACCTATAAATTTTGGAACCAGGGAACGAAGCGCCATGATAAGTTCTTTTTCTTCTCCATTCATTGCTTCTTTCATTTCACCATCTCCTTTAGTTTTTAAATATCTATTAAAAATAACCTAGCGCCAATATAGGCAAAAAAGTCGAGTAATTGAATTATATTGATTGGCCGAAAAATGTCAATCCCCTTTTTTAACAAACAATACCATGCTGCTTATCGCGCCGATTAAAAAGCCCATAGGACAAACAAAAACCGTTATCAGGAAAAAAGCTATATGAAAAATCTCCACTAGATAATTTAAAACAGCAATGTCTTTAACTGCCATTCCTAAAGCGTAAAAAACATTATGCAAAAAAATAAAAATAAAGAAACTAGTGGCGGAAGCGCCGGTTAATATTAAAGACTTTCTTAACTTTTCTCCCATTTTCTCTTTCATTGTCAGGAGGATCAGCAATATTCCCAACAAGAATAAAACAGCGAAAAACAATAAGAAAAGCAAGGGGCTTCTGGAAAATCTTCCTAAAACGGGAAGAAAAAGTTCAGCCAAAATCAGCAAAAATGTTGCTATCAATATCCAAAATGTTAATAACAAAAATTTTCTCATTTCTTTGGAGTATAAATCTCTTTTATTTGAGTTTTATAAATCTCTACCAAATTCTCAGCCAATTTCTTGTCTGAAAACTTATTGGCTGTTTCCATGGCCTTGGCGGAAAACTCCCTATAAAGCGCAGAATCCTCCAGAAGGGCGATAACCTTTTGGGCAAATACTTTAGGGCTTTCTTTGCTTACTGAAAATCCATTCTCGTTATCCAGAACAATATTGGCAAAGGCGTCGTCTTTTAAAACCACCACCGGCAAACCGGAAGACAAAGCTTCCAAAAGAACGATTCCCTGGGTGTCAGTTAAAGAAGCGAAAAGGAAAACATCAGCCACTTGATAAAAAGCAGCCACTTCCTGGGAAGGAATTCTGCCGGTAAAAATAATGCTTTTGTCGATTTTCAAACGTTGAGCCATTTTTTTCAACTGCTCCAGAAAAGGGCCGTCCCCGACTATTAAAAATAGAACATCGTCTTTTTTCTTTAATGTTTCTTTAAAGGCTTTTAATAAAAATTCTATATTCTTCTCCTTCCCTATTCTGCTGACCGAAAGCAAAACTTTCGTTTCCGAAGAAATTTTCAGCTTCTTTCTCATAGCCTGCCTTTTCTCTTCAGATTTCTTGAAAATATTCAAATCCACTCCCGTGGGCATGATATAAATAGGAACTTTGTTTTTGACCCCGTATTTCCGCAAAAGTTTTTTCATTTTCAGAGAAGGCGCGATAACCGCATGAGAAATATTGGAAAACCAAGTGGTATAGACTTGGACCAAATAAGGCAAAAGCACTTTTTCTTTTAAATAGATCTTTGCGTATTCCGGATAATGGGTGTGGTGGGTGTAAATCAAAGGAACGAGCTGCCTTTCAGAAATAAATTTAGCCAAAAACCCCAAACCAAAAGGAGTGTGGGCATGGACGACATCCAGCTTGAATCTGGTTATTTCCATAAAGCTGCGGCCAATAGGCAGAAAATCAAAAGCAAAGCGCATCTCCGGATTTTTAATGACTTTTTTTGATTTAAAACGAAAAACATTGGGATTTTTGTCCTGATACCCGGGAGCCTCCGGAGCATAGATATAAACCTCGTGGCCCATTGATTCCAGCGCCTTTCTAAAGCTTTCTATTGAAATTTCCACGCCGTGCAGCGCCGGAAGATAACTGTCAGTAAAAAATCCAATTCTCATAGTTTTGGCTTATCTTCTCTATTCTAACAAAAAACCGCCCTTTTGGCGATTTTTTATTTAACTATTTTTATCGCTTTGCCTTTGAGCAAAGCCTCGGCAATCTTCTTATAGCTCCCGGACAATATTCTCTGAAAAGTGCTCTGGGAGGTTTTCATCAGCTTGGCGCATTTAACCTGATCCAGCCCCTTTTCGTTTTTCAATCTTAAGGCTTCCATTTCTTCAGTAGTCAATTCAACTATGTCTAAAAACCTCATTGGCACGCCTTGAGGCTTGAAATAAGTTACATTGGGATTAAATTTAATTCTGCGAAAAAGTCTTGGTCTGGGCATAAAACTATAATTTAAAAAAGCTTGCTTCAGCCTTTCTTTTTTCAGAAAGGCTGAAGTTTCGGCTTTCTTTTTTAGTCCTTAAGTTCGGACAAACGCTCTTTGATCGCTTTCATTTCTTCCTCTAAAGCTTCAACTTCTTCTGTCAACATTCCTTTTTCTTCCTTTTTAGTATAGAACCTTCGGCCAGAGCCGCGAGCATCTCCCATCCCATAGCCTCTTCCGGCTCCGCAGGGACCCATTCCCCTTCCAGTGCCGGGACCGAAACCTTGAGGACCTCTTCCATCAAATCTTGGCATAATTTTATTGATTCTTTGGTTAATATTGTCGGCCTTTTATTATGAGTATATACCCATAATTATTTCTTGTCAAGGTTTATCCTTGATTTTTTCCATATTTTAGGTATTATATGAATAAGCCGCTTTAGGCGGGTTTTTAATTTTAGAGAAATATGGAAATTCGCAATATCGCAATCATCGCCCATGTGGATCATGGGAAAACAACTCTCACTGACGCAATCATGCGCCAGACAGGAGCTTTTGAAGAAGGAATGAGCATGGACACCAACGCGCTGGAAAAAGAGCGCGGAATTACCATTTATTCAAAGAATTCTTCTATTTCATATAAAGGAACAAAGATTAACATTGTTGACACTCCCGGACATTCGGATTTTGGCTCGGAAGTGGAACGGGTGCTCCGCTCAATTGATTCCGTGCTTTTAGTCGTTGACGCGCAGGAAGGACCAATGCCGCAAACGCGCTTTGTGCTTAAAAAATCGCTTGAACTCGGACTCAAGCCGATTGTGGTTATTAATAAAACTGATAAGCCGGCGGCAAATCCGGAACTGACAAAGGAGCAGGTGTTTGAATTGTTTTTAGATCTGGAGGCCAATGATGAACAGTTGGATTTCACCACTGTCTATGCGATCAGCCGTGAAGGAATCGCCAAAAAAGAACTGACTGATGAATCAAGCGACCTTACTCCGCTTCTTGACATAATTTTGGAAAAAGTTCCTCCGGCAACGGCCAATACAGACGCGCCTTTGCGCGTTCAGGCATTTAATTTGGCCTACGATGATTTCCTGGGCAGAATTGCCATTGGCCGCGTGCATGACGGCGTTGTTAAAGTCGGCGAAACTGTTTTCGTTAAAACTCCGGGGAAAAAAACCCGAAGCGGAAAAATTATTAAGCTTTTTACTTTAAAAGGAATCACCCGCAAAGAAGTCAATGAAGCAATGGCCGGAGATATTGTTATGATTGCCGGACTGCCGGATATATTCATCGGCGAAACAATTACCGCTGACGAAAAAGCTGAACCATTGCCAACAATTGAAATTGATGAACCGACAATCAGCTTGAACTTATTGGTTAATAATTCCCCTTTTGCCGGCCAAGAAGGAAAATTTGTCACCGGAAGACAAATTAGAGAGCGTTTGGAAAAAGAACTTGAGATTAATGTCGGCCTGTATATTGATTTTAATCAAGGAGACAGCTTTAAAATAATTGGACGGGGAGAACTGCATATTGCAATCCTCTTGGAAAATATGCGCCGAGAAGGATATGAACTGCAGGTTTCCCAGCCGCAAATCATCCTTAAAGAAGAAAATGGCAAAATCCTTGAACCTTATGAAGAAGTTACTATTGATGTTCCCAGCTCTTTTCAGGGAACGGTAATTGAAAACTTAGGCAAACGAAAAGCAATACTTTTAGAAATGAAACAGCACAGAGACATAGTCCGCTTGATGTTTGAAATGCCCACAAGAGGACTCTTGGGATACCGCGGTCAATTCATAATCGACACCAAAGGAGAAGGCATTATGGCCAGCCGGGTAATTGGTTTTAAAAAGCATGCCGGAGAAATGCAGAAAAAAGCAACCGGCTCAATGACCTCAATGGCTGCGGGGAAAGCCCTGGGATTCTCCCTTAATAACCTGCAAAAAAGAGGAACCCTGTATATCGGTCCTTCCACGGAAGTTTACGAAGGCATGGTAATCGGCAACACTGCCAAAGGGCAGGAAATAGCAGTAAACCCGATCA
>JAUVEE010000008.1 GCA_030594935.1 bacterium | reverse complement strand
ACAACTATGGAAGTATCTGTCCATGCAGTTACATCTTCGTCCGGCACATTGGTTCCGTTAAAAGTTATATTGTCTGAAGCTGTGTTTCTATTGCCTACTGTAGGACAGGAGCTTGTTTGGCAGAAATGGTCGCCAGTAATGGTTACTTCGGTTCCTACTGGACCTGACTCTGGAGAAAGATTCTGAATTCTGGGCAAAACCCTGAAGTTTGAAAAAGTATCTGTCTTAGAATCGCTATTTCTGGTAATAATGATATTACCAGTATAAGTATTGTCAGTGATTCCCGGGGGGATGGTTACAGTAACCGCTGTGTCCGTCCAATCGGCAACAGTGGCTGAAACTCCTAAGATTGAAACTGTGCCAGTAGCGGTATCAAACCTGCTGCCGTTTAAAGTAATTGACTCTGTTTCTCTGGCAGCATCTGAAACCGAAGGAGTGGTTAAAGAAGTTATATCGGGATAAACGTAAAAGGTCAAAGGAGTGGCATCGCTTTGGCCTCCAGCCGTTACTATCAGACCATTAGAGCCGGTTCCTCCGTAAACATCAACTGAACTAGAAACATTAAAAGCAATACTAGTGTCAGACCAAGCAGTAACATCAGCATCAGGAATCTGGAAAGTGCCTATTGAAACATTGCTAGTGGCATTGGAACGATTGCCTGCCCCAGGGTCTGTTCCAAAATTAGAGCCAGAGATAGTAATTGTTTGACTAATACGTCCTCCATCATTTAACCCTCCTTCTGTGCCATTCGTGAAAGAAGTGGCGTTTGCTGAAGGAGAATATTCTCCTTCAGTCCTTATATCTTCAATGTAAACATGAGCGTTATCCGGACCGCTAGATTTAGCAATATTTAATCTTACACAGATCTTGGTTAAATCCTGAGAAATGGAAAGACTTGTTGAAGCTACAGTATGATCTGGGGCAGCGGCTGATGTTGCTGCCACAATATCATTCCAAGCTGAAGAATCGCACTGACCGCTGGTGTTATCTGTTGAATACTGAATCGCATAGGTATCACCGCCTGTTGCTGCCTGAGCCTCATATTCAACTTTCAGAGTTAAAGTAGTATAACTATATGATGCTGATAAAAAATTACAATAAGTCACCTCTCCTATAACGTTGGCAGAGTAGTTTGTGTCTGATTGAGTAATATTTCCGCCGGCATCATTGCCGTGTGTTGGATTAGTTGTGTTGGCGGCAGCTCCACCTTGATCTTGAGATCTTTTTGTTTCAATATCTGGATTAGCTTTTGCTGTTTGGCAAGAAAAAATCCAAGCTGTTGCCAATAAAAAAATAAGAAGAAAAAGAACAGGAATTATGGATTTATTCTTGATGCTCTTAATTATTCTTTTTTTTCTATAAATTTTGCTCATAACCGTATATTTTATTATATAACAAATACTACGGCATTGAATACCTTTACCTGTGGATAAATGAAAATGGGAAATGATGTCAAGCAAAAAGAGGACTATTAACCCTCTGATAGACTTAAACCAAAGCAAACAAATAAACCGAGTTTAATTCTTTTTAAATTATTGAGCTTATTTTTTATTTCTATTCTCTCTTTCACAGTAGTCTTCGGCTTCTGTTCAGCATATTTTTTTGTAATAAATTTACCAGTTATTGAACTTCTATAAACTGTCCATTGTCTGGATTTGGTTTTCTTTTTCATATTATTAAGATTAAGTTTATCTTAATTCATTATACAATTTAATTCTAAATATAAAAGGGAGTTAAGCTTTTTGTTTTCAGGCTGTCCAATGCGGCTCCGCACCGTGGACGACGTTAGAACCAAAATTCAAGAAGCTGGAAAGATTTATATCCCTAATTTTGCTTCTCTTAGATGATATTAAAATCTGCCTGATGGAAGCTTATCCTCTGAAAAAACTTCTCAATTTAATTAAAATGCCGATGCATTTATTATACTAAGAATCGATTTATCTCCTCGTTATTCTACTCTTTTATTAAATTCTTTAATAATTTTTTGATATTCTTCTTCTTTCACAATATCCCAAGATTTCTTGTAGTCTGGAAAACGATTTAAAGACTCAATTTCTCTTTTAAGTCGTTTTTCTCCAAAATATTTTAAAATAATATGAGAATGTATTGCATGAACAGGAATATGAATTATTGTATTAAACTCTTCTTTCTTGTATTTTCTATGAAAATAATTCCATGCTTTGTTTAACTTCTGTATATCCTCATTTTGTATAAATAATTGATGAATAAGCTCGTGCGTTAAGACATCAATAAAATAATTCAATGGAAATTCCTTATATACTTTCATTGTAAGTGGATCAGAAAACGGAATACATTTTCCCACAATATAACATGTTATAGATTTCTCTTTCCAGCTTAAACCTGATATTACTGACAATTCTCTTAAAATCTTTTTCTCATCTTTGCGCCACAATTTCTCAATTTTCTTAATATTGTTGTTAATTTCTTTTTCTGATGGATAGTCTTTGCTTTTTTTATAAATTCCTCTCCAATGTTGATCATAAATCCATGAATATTTAAATATAATTTTTGGCAATAACATAAAATATATATTATCTAATATAGTACTTTTACTCTAACAAAAAATCGCCGTTTTGGCGATTTTTTGACGTAGTTCTATCTCTCGAACTTTTCGCTGCTTGGCTCCGAGGGACGGACTTTGTTAGAACCTGTTTAATAAAAATATAACAAAAAAAACCACCTTTTTAGAAATCTTCTGTTAAGATTAATTTATTAAACTTTCTTGAGTGTCAAAACCAAGGTAACCAATCCGAGCACATTCAGACCAGCAAAGGTCAAGATAAGGTAGCGAGGTCCAGGAATAACAGACAATTCAGCAGCCAGAAGACCGAAGGTTCCAACAAAAATCAGGATGAATGGAATTAATTTAATTATTTTCATATATTTTATTATGCCAAAACAAAGATCTAAAATCAAACAAAAGAGGGCTATTAACCCTCCAAACTCAGCTCCGCACCGTGGACGACGTTAGAACCAAGATTATGGAAGCGGATAGGCGTATTTATATTCCAGAATTGGAATAAAAAATGTTTACTGCATTACATAAATACTAAAGCGGTAAACAACTATTAAAAACCATGTCTTCTACAAAAAAAGATAATTAAAATATCCTTTATGCAAATTATCTTACTATTGTCTGTCCGCACTTTTTACAAATATATATATATTTTCTTCTGTTTCTTTGTTGTTCACGTCTTTTTGAGCTCTAAGAAACTCATAGCTATGTCCGTATATATCACAATAAGATTCAGCCATTTTTATCACCTCCTTTTTAATATACTAAATTAATGTTAACATAAGAAAAATAATTGTCAATTAAAAATCATCTTTTTTACAGATGGGTTAATTTGGCTCCGCGGGTAGGATTCGAACCTACAACCTAGTGCTTACATCAAATCCTTAAGTTTCCAAAAGGGATGGACTATCTTATCACCCTCGTCTTATGCGTTAGAGTGCAAGGCGCTTCCCTCTCTATATCAAATAAAGAAGTACTCCCTTTCGGGATAGTCTCTGAGCCTTCCCTACTGAAGTAGGGCTTGGCTGCGGATTACCGTTTTCGTAAAGAAATTAGGTTTCCCGCAATTCACCTTGTTTTTCAATCAGTATTTCTACTGAAAGCTGCAATTAAAGTTTACAGGCACGCGCGCTACCATTGCGCCACCGCGGATTATGAGAATACTATAACAGAACTATAAAAAATTATCAACCTTAGTATCCTTTCAATTTCTTCAAGCCGTCATGCTCCCGTATTTTCTCCAGGGCTCGGGCTTCAATCTGCCTGATTCTCTCCCTGGTCACACCAAACTCCTGGCCCACTTCTTCCAAGGTATGGGTTACTCCGTCATCAAGTCCGAATCTCATAGCAAGTATCTTTTGTTCTCTATCAGACAAATCAACTAAAATATCCCCCAGCCTTTCCCGAAGCAGCTTTCTGCCTGCTTCCACTGCCGGAGAAATTGCTTTATCGTCTTTAATAAATTCAGAAAGAACGCTGTCTTCTTTGTCTTCCCCTACCGGAGTTTCCAAAGAAACTGTGTCCTGGGAAATCTTCATCACATGATGCACCTTGCTTACTTCAATCCCCATTTCAGCGGCAATTTCTTCGGGCAAGGGATTCCGGCCCAAGTCCTGGGTTAAGCGCCTTCTTACTTGGCTGTATTTAGAGATTGTTTCCACCATATGCACGGGAATTCTGATAGTTCTGGCTTGATCCGCCAAAGCTCTGGTGATTGCCTGTCTAATCCACCAAGTGGCATA
The DNA here is from genome assembly GCA_030594935.1 of bacterium. Classification (GTDB taxonomy): domain Bacteria; phylum Patescibacteriota; class Minisyncoccia; order Minisyncoccales; family JAGLPU01; genus JAGLPU01. The sequence continues at coordinate 13,380 of JAUVEE010000008.1, read as the reverse complement.
AGTGGAAAACTTATACCCCCTCTTCCAGTCAAACTTTTCCACCGCCCGGAACAAGCCTAAGTTCCCCTCTTGGATCAAATCCAGTAAAGTTAAATTAGGCGAACGGCCAATATATTTTTTAGCGATGGAAACCACCAGCCTTAAATTGGAACGGGCCAATATCTTTTTGGCTTCTATTTCTCCTTTCTCAATCCTCTGCCCCATTTCCTTTTCCTGCGCCGAAGTCAGGAAAGAAATTTTGCCTATTTCTTTCAAATACATCTGCACTGAATCAACCCGCGGTTCCAAGCTCTTCTTTACCTTCTTCTTTACCTCTTCCGTGTCTAAAAACGATTTGACCTCTTTAACTTCAATTCCCTTTTCTTCCAAAGTCAAAAAGAAATCTTCCAGCCCCTTAATGTCATTATCCACTCCCGGAAAAGAATAAAGAATCTCAGAATAAGTAAGAAAACCCCGAAAAGACCCTTTTTTCAATAAAGCAGCCATTTTTTCCGCAGAAAACACTTCTTTAACCGGTTTTCTTTTAACGGCTTTCTTAATGGTTTTTTTTGCTGCTTTTTTAACCGGCTTTTTGATTGTTTTCTTGACCGGTTTTTTAACTGTCTTTTTAGTTTTCTTTTTCAGGGCCGGTTTTTTAACAGCTGCTTTTTTTGTTTTAGTGGTCTTTTTAACTGGCATGATTATTATTTAATTCGTTAGCTAATTTATTGAAAGAACTCATTAAATCTTTAACTTTATTGTCGTCTTTGGCTTCTTCGGCCTTTTTAATATTAAAAGATATTTCATCTAATTTGGCTTTGAGCTCTAAAGTTTTTAATTCAGCCAAGCAGATTTCCATTTCCAATTCAGGCTCAATGTCATGTTCTTCAATTTCCGCCCGGAAGCAGAGATGGTTTAAGTCGTCAGCCAATTGGGGAAACTTCTCTTTCAGCTTATCTAAAAACTTGGCTGATTCGGAATGAATGTCCGGATTGGTTTTAATATAGTCTAAGACTTCTTTAATTTTAGCGGAAAAACAGTCAAAATCCTTGATCTGTTCCAGCTGCTGGGGAGATTTCATGACCACGGCCACGATCCTTTCTTCTATCAGCTGCTTCCTTTGCTTCCCTTTGTCCGGAGAAGCTTCAACTGCTTGCGGCCCTTTATACTGCTCTTTTTCCAAAACGCATTTCCGCATTTCCAAGCGCACGTCTTCTTCCTTGGCTTCCAGCCTTTTGCCTAATTCCTGCACCCAGTGGGATTGTTCGATCTGATTGGGAATCTTTTTGATCGTAGGCAGCAATTCTTTGGAGATTTCCCTTTTTCCTTCCGGACTATTGCCGTCAAACTTGGCAAAGGCAGTGGTGAAATAGAAATCCATAATAGACTGCCCTTTTTCGGTTAGTTCCCGCCATTTTTTAGGGTCAGAGGCAATAACATCAGCCGGATCCTTGCCCGAGGGCATGATCGTAACCTTGACGTCAAATCCTTGGATCCGAGCCAGATCAATGCTTCTCCTGGTGGCTGAATTGCCGGCCGCATCCATATCAAAAGCAGTCAACAGATTATTGGAATAACGGCGCAGAATTCCCAGCTGATATTCGGTCAAGGCGGTTCCCGAAGCCGCGGCCACATTTTCCACCCCTGATTGGACAGACATTATGACATCAGTATATCCTTCCACTAGAATGCATTTGTCCTCTTTCCTTATCGCCAGCTTAGCCTTGTTCAGGCCGTAAAGCACCCGGCTCTTGTCGTAAAGCAAAGTATTGGGAGTATTAACATACTTGGCCGTATCCTTATTATCCCCGAATATCCTTCCGCCAAACCCGATTATTTTTGAATTTAAGTCAAAAATGGGAAACATTATCCGGCTGCGGAAACGGTCCCGGTCATTGACCGCCAGTCCGGCCTGATCCACTTCGCTCCTTTTATAGCCCCGACCCACTAAAAAATCAGATAAAGCTTGAACTAAGTCAGGCGCATAGCCTATTTGCCATTCTTGCAAAGACTCCTGGCTGATTCCCCTGTCTAAAAGGTACTTTTTCGCTTCCTGGCCTTTTTTGCCTGATTCCATCTGCTTGCTGAAAAACTGTCCGGCCAGAGCGCATATTTCATAAAGCCGCTGGCGCTGGCTCCTTATCTTGGGATCCTGCTTTTGCAGCTCCACTCCCGCTTTCTGCGCCAACAGGCGCAAAGCGTCAGCAAACTCCACTCCCTCGATCTTCATCACGAATTTAAAAATATCACCGCCCTCGGAGCAGCTGCCGAAACAGTGCCAGATCTGCCGGGCGGGAGAAATAAAGAAAGAAGGAGACTTTTCCGCATGAAAAGGGCATAAGGCCCGGTAATTCGCGCCCGCTTTCTGCACTTTGATGTAGCTGCCAATAACCTCTACGATATCCAGCTTATTTTTGATTTCTTCTATGGGAGATGAGAGCATAAATCTGCTCTAAGCTTAGCAGATTTCTTATTAAGAAACAAGCAGCAGCTTGCGGTATAACTTGGCGTATTCCTTGGCTGAATTCCTCCAGGAAAAATCCTTGACCATGGCCTGTTTGACCAACTTGCGCCATTTCTTTTCATCTTGATAAAACTCCAGGGCTCGCCGCACCGCCTTTAAGAAATCAGCGCTGCTGTATTTCTGAAAAAGAAAACCGGTCCTGCCTTCCACCACAGTGTCTGCCAGCCCGCCCACTTCGCGGACAATGGGAATCGTTCCGTAGCGCTGGGAAATCAATTGCCCCAAACCGCAGGGCTCAAATTTAGAGGGCATTAAGAACATATCGCTGCCGGCATAAATCTTCTGTCCCAGCACAATATCAAATTTAAGATTCAAAGAAAGGTTTTGGGGATAAAGCTTGGCCAATTTCTTCAACATTGCTTCCAGTTTTTTCCCGCCCGACCCTAAGATCACCACTTGGCAGCCCATTTTTACCAAAGAAGGAAAGGCGTCAAAGATAATTTCTATTCCCTTTTGCTGGGTTAATCTGCCGACTAGGCCCAATAAAGGAACATCTTTTAGGGGCAGGCCGCAAATCTGCCTTAGTTCCGTTTTGTTAACCGCTTTCCTTTCAATGGTGGCCAAGGAATAATTCTTAGCCAAATTCTTATTCTTCTGCGGATTAAACCTTTCCGTGTCCAGCCCGTTAATAATGCCGTAAAGGTCTTTTTTGCGCTTACGCAGATCTTTTTCCAGCCCTTCTCCGAATTTGGCAGTCAGGATCTCCTGGCAATAAGTGGGGCTGACCGTGTTGACAATATCGGCCGCTAAGATCCCCTGCTGAAAAATATTGAAATTATGGTGTTTGTCCCTGATTTTTAAATTGGGATGCCGGCTTCTTTTCAATTCTAAAAAATCAAGCACTTTTTTCGGTTTTTTCTTTCCCTGGCTGGATAAATTATGAATAGTTAAAATGGTCTTGACTTCTGATTGCTTCAGCTTGGCAAAAAGAGGGATCATGGCCGTGTGCCAGTCATGGCAGTGAATAAGCTTGGCGTCCAAGAAAGAAGCAAGCTCGAGCACAGCCTGAGAGAAAAATAGGAAGCGCTCAATTAATTTAAAAGAGCTGGCATGAGCGGTTTTTTTAAAATAGACGCCGTGATTGCCGAAAAACTTCTTGTTCTCCAGAAAATAGACAGGCACTTGAGTTCCAGGCAAGAATCCCTGCCAAACATTCACTTTTTCTTTCTTGACTTTTATTCCTTCAATGATCTTCTTGGAAAAATGATCTTGGGAAATAACATCATACTTGGGAATAACCACGGCCACATTGCTGCGCAACTTTCTCAGGGCCACGGGCAAACTGCCGGCCACGTCTCCCAGTCCGCCCACTTTAGCAAAAGGAGCGCACTCAGCCGAAGCAAATAGAATTTTGGGGGCTTTTTTGGGCATTTGTATGGTAATAATAGCAGAAATCTGCTATGCTTTTATTATAATAGGTTTCGTCAAATAAGCAACAATTTAATGATTGATTTGGATTTGTTCAAGTTAAAAGAAATGCTTCCCCAGCGGAATTACAAGATACTGTTCGTGGGAGCAGAAGCCGCGCCTTTCGCCAAGAGAGGCGGTTTAGGCGATGTCTTGTTCTCTCTGCCCGTGGCTTTGAGAAAGTTCGGCCACGATGCCCGGGTGATGATTCCCCGCTACGGCACCATTGATCAGGAAAAATATCAGTTAAAAATGGAATTGAAAGGACTGAAGGTTCCCACCGGCGATGAGCCGGATTCTCCTTCTTTGATCTGTAATGTAAAAAGATACAAGGGCAATGGAACAGCCACCACCTATTTTCTGGAAAACATGGAATATTATGAAAAAAGAGCCAATATCTACGGCTATTCAGATGACGTGGTTCGCTGGGCTCTGCTTTGCAAAGGCACATTGGAATTCTTAAAAAAATCAGACTGGGTGCCAGATATAATTATCAGCGCTGACTGGCATACCGGGTTGCTGTCTAATTATTTAAGAACTGTTTACAAAGACGACCCTATCTTGGCCGGAATTTCCTCCATTTTTTCCATTCATAACATCAGTTTTCAAGGAATGTGCGATTATAAATTTGCCAAAGAAGAAGAGAAAGATTATGGCCAGCAAACGATTCCTGACTTTTTTAGCCAGGAATTATATAAGTTAAACTGGATGCGACGCGGCATAATGTACGCTGATTTAATAACCACTGTTTCCCCCACTTACAGCCAAGAAATACTTACTCCGGAATACGGAGAAGGTTTAGACCAGCTATTAAAGGAAAAAAGCGGCCGGCTTTACGGCGTTTTGAACGGATTGGACTATAATTTCTTTAATCCGGAAAAAGACCCTTATATTCCGGTTAATTTCAATTCTCACACCATAGAAAGAAGAAAAGAAAACAAATTGCAGCTGCAAAGACATTTTGTCCTGCCCCAAAACCCCGACATCTTTACCATTGGCATAGTCTCCCGTCTCACTAGACAAAAAGGGATTGATTTGGTGATGGAAGTAACAGAAAAACTGCTGGAAAATATTGACTTCCAGTTTGTTGTTTTGGGAGACGGAGATGTCCATTACAAGGAGTTCTTTCAAGGAATAGCCAAAAAATATCCGGACCGAGTTGGCTGCAACCTGTCTTTTGACGCTGTCCTTCCCCACCTCATTTTCTCCGGCGCTGACGTTATCTTAATCCCTTCCAAGTTTGAACCTTGCGGTTTGACTCAGCTGCAGGCAATGAGATACGGAGCAATTCCTATTGTCAGAAAAACCGGCGGTCTAGCTGATACCGTAGATAACTTTGATCCCAACACGGGCCAGGGGAATGGGTTTGTTTTCAACAATTACGACCCCTATTCTTTGTTTGCCGCCATTGTCAGGGCTAAAATGGTTCACAAGCAAAAAGCAGTCTGGAAGCAATTGGTCAGAAGAGTAATGGAAAAAGATTTCTCCTGGACCAAGTCAGCCAAAGAATATTGTAAATTATTTTCTATTGCCGCAAGGTATCGCAATTTAAAAAACTTTTAATATGTATTGGATTAATTTTCTTCATATTTATCAGCCCATATCACAAACCAAAGAAATTTTAGATGCTGTTACCAGCCAAAGCTACCGGCCATTATTCGCCGGCTTTTTAAAAATTTCCAATCCTAATTTCAAAATAAATGTTAATATTAATGGTTGTCTTTCAGAATTATTATGGAAGCACGGACACCGGGATGTGATCGAAAACATAAAAGCTTTAGCCGAAGAGGGCAAGCTTGAATTCACCGGCAGCGCTAAATATCATTGTTTTTTACCCTATTTGCCAGAAAAGGAAATCGAGCGGCAAATAATCTTAAACCATAATACTAATAAAAAAATCTTCGGCAAGATTTACCAGCCCAAGTGTTTTTTCCCGCCAGAGATGGCCTATTCAGAAAAGGTTGCCAAGGTGGTATCAAAATTGGGTTATAAGTTTATTCTACTGGACGAAATAAGCTACAACGGCAAAACTGACAGCGTCCCTTATAATAAACTTTTCTCCATTAAAAATACCGATGACTTAATTCCTGTTTTTCGGGAAAGGAGAGTGTCCAACCTGATGATGAGCGGCATAATTCGCGACAAAAATGATCTGGTTCAGGCTCTAAACCAAGAAACGAAAGTAGATCGTTATTTATTTACCGGCATGGATGGAGAAATTTTTGGCCATCACCGGCCGGGTCTAGAAAAATCTTTACTTGAAATAGTTGAAGGTCAAAAACCAAAGCAAATTTTTGTCTCGGAACTGCCACAGCATTTTCCCCTTGCTGAAAAGACACAACCTTTGGAATCTACCTGGGCTTCCTGCCAAGATGACATTGAAAAAGGAGTCCAGTTCTATTCTTGGAAAGACCCGAAAAATAAAGTTCATCAATATCAATGGCAATTGCTTAACTTCGTTCTCAAGTTAAGCAAAATTCATCCCTTAATCAGCCCAGCCAGAAAAAAGCTGGATAAGGCTCTGGCCTCTGACCAGTTTTACTGGGCATCCGGAGAACCTTGGTGGAGCGTGGAAATGATTGAAAAAGGAGCATGGGAGTTGTTTGAAGTGGTTAAAAGCATTCCTAATATCTCCGAAACTAATTTAAAAAAAGCAAACAGATTATACCAACAGATAATAACCACTGCTTTTTGGTGGCAAAGAAGCGGAAAAATAGACCGACTGGCTAAAAAATACAAAGAAGGAGTAAAAATTCCTTTTATTAAAAGAACTGATGACAATACATATCAAGCTTTCCTTGCCATTATGAGGCAAAGAATGAAAATAGCTGTAGAAAAAGATAATTTTGAAAAAGCTATCTTGTGGCGGGAAGCTATCTCTAAACTGGAAACAAAGAATGATATCTATGATGCTATTCATGCTGTTGATCTCTTGCGCCAAGAACTAGCCGAAGCAGAACTAAAAAAACTGCTCAGCGAACATAAAGAGGCATACAGGAAACTAAAACCGGGCCAGCCGGAATCAAGAAGAGCCTAAAAACTCCCTAAACATTTAGGGAGTTTTTTTGTTTCGGAATTGAAAAATAGAGAATATAGATAATTTCCAGAATCGCAAAAGTATTAAAAATCAATATGGCAATAAACCAACTTCTCTGATTGTTCCTGCTGGCTTTCCATAAAGCCGCTCCTTTCCAGGGCAAAACCCAAAATAATAAGACTAAAAAGAGAATTAGCTGCGAAGTTTCGCTTAATTCAAGAAAAGTGTTAAACATTTTTATCCTTCTTTTTTATCTCCCTGCCAAACAACCATTTGCGGAAAGGGAATCTCAATGCCTTCTCGGTCAAAAGCAATTTTAAGCCGCTTGCGCAGTTCACCAGTGGACGCCCATTGCTTTAAAGGCTTGGTGTCCCCTAAAATTTTAATAATCATAGCTGAATCAGCGAACTCATTAACTCGCAGAAATTTAGGAGTTTTAATAATATCATCTTTCCACTCCGGATCATTAGCCATTTCTTCTCCTACCTGATTAACTACTTTGATAACTTTTTCTAAATTTGAATCATAGGCAATGCCGACATTCAAATTAATCCGGGCGAATCCTTTTGATAAATTGGAAGCCTTTTTAATCTCCCCATTGGGAATATGGTGCTCAATCCCGTCTAAATCACGCAAGGTGGTCTTTCTTAAATTTATATCCTGAACACTGCCGCTGGTGCCGGCAATATTTACCACATCGCCCACCCGGTATTGGTCTTCCATCATAATAAAAAGTCCGGCCAGCATATCGCTTACTAAAGACTGGGCGCCAAAACCAATGGCTAAACCCAATACTCCGGCGCCGGCCAGCAAGGGAGCGATATTAACTCCCACCTCGGCCAGAATCGTTAAAATAGCTATCGCCCAAACAACTACTCTTATTATCCCGTGAAAAATACTGATTAAAGTATTCTCTCTTTTTATCTCTTCATTGGGGTCTACAACATCGCGCGGAGGCTTAACCAGAGAACGAATCACTTTATCAATAAAAATCTTCCCGAACCTATTTACTAGGAGAGTAACAATAATAATGCCGACTATTTTAACCACACTGACAAGGTGCGGATTTTGTTGAATGAGTTCTATAATAGCTTGAATATCCATAATATATTATTTAATTTTTCTTTATTTTAATTCTTTTTCTATCTTTTAAAAAGCTTTTCGCTATGCTTTAACCAACTTTTCTGGCTATTGTTTTTATTTGGCCGTTAGGAATTGAATGCAAAAGACCGGAATCATCCTTAATGGCCGTTCTTCTTAAAGTTACTTCTTTAACCTCTCCTTCAACGCCGGCAATTTTTACCCTGTCTCCAAGATGATATTGGTCTTCTAGGATAATAAAAAAACCGGAAAGAAAATCAGAAATAATTTCTTTTGAAGCCATGCCAACGGCTAAACCGATTAATCCCGCTCCGGCCAGAACAGGCCCGATATTAATCCCAAGCTCGGAAAGAACCATCAAAACAGCTATAATTCCAACTATAAATTTCATAGTCCCTCCTAAAATACTGATTAAAGTATTGCTTTTTTTGTCTTCTTCGGGGCTTGTTTCTTTCTGCGACGGATTAACGAATCTCCTGATTAACTTATTAATAAAAATTAGGCCGAAACGGTTTATTAGGAGAGCGGCAATAATAATGCTAATTATTTTAGCTCCGCTGACAAGGAGTGGATTTTGCTGAAAAACATCTATAATGGTTTGAATATCCATAAATTTATAATTATATTTTTATTAGATTCTTTATTCTTCACAAACAAAAACAATACTCTATGCAAATTATAGCACATTTTTACAAATTATCCCCTATTCTGCCATATTCTTTTCTGGGAGGCCATTTTTTACCGGCTTTTTGTTTTATTGAACCTCCGAAAACTTTAGCGTTGGACTTTAATTTTAATTTTTCAACCAACTCCTTAAAATGAGAGAAAAAAATGGATTCTATTTATTTGTTTACTTTCAATATCTTATCTATTTACGCAAGAGTTTAGATTGGCGGTGGGGGCGAGATTCGAACTCGCGGTAGCCTTTCGACTACACTTGCTTTCCAAGCAAGCACTTTCAACCGCTCAGTCACCCCACCATAAACTAAAAGCGGAAACTCCTCCGCTTTTAAAATAAAAGGTTAGAATTATCTGGGGAGCCTTAGTATAAGCCTAGAGATTAGAGGATGCTTAACAATAAACTTATAATTCAATATCTTCAAAACAGCCAGAAAATCAGAAACTTCTTCCTGAAAAGCTTTGGGTCCGGTGAATATTTCCTGGAATTCTTCTCTTAAAGTCTTAACATAATTGTGCAAAAGTTCAAAGTCTTTTCGCTTTTCCAGATATCCAATTATTTTTCTGAACTCTCCCCTGTCCAGCCAAGTGCCGTGGCAAAGATTGCAAACATCAACTGTAATTTCCGAATCCCCATACTTCACTTGATAAAGAGGCATGCGGCAAGCCGGACAAGCCTTTTCTCCGGGGCTGACTTTAAAATGCGTCTCGTCTTTCCAAAGATCAATGTCCAGCCAGCTTAAATCTTTGTCTTTTTCGTGCTCTGCCTGGGCCAACTCATCCCGGCCGAACCAAAGCCCCAGGCATTTTGGACAATAATTAACTCCGGTATTATAGAAAACCGCTTCCTCTAAATCAGTTTTACAAATAGGACATTTCATAATTATATTTTCATCCCCCGCAGAGCGTTTAACCTTTCCTCGGTGGGCGGATGAGTCATAAATAATTTGGCGAACCAGCCTTTAGATTGTTTTCCCCTTAAAGGCGAAGAGATATAGAGATGGGCCGTGGAAGTGTTGGCTGTTCTTAAAGCAGCCGGATCAGCGGAGATCTTCTCCAAAGCCCGGGCCAATCCTTCGGGATAGCGGGTCAATAAAGCGGCGGAAGCGTCAGCCAGGAATTCCCTTTTCCGGGAAACAGCCAGTTGAATCAAGCCGGCCGCGATCGGCGCCAATATTGCCGCTAATAAGCCCAGCACCATTATAATCGTTCCTCCGGAACCGCGGGAATCCCTTCTTCCTCCTCCCCAAAAAGTAATGCGCAGGAAAAGATTGGACAGCATAGCCACAATTCCCACTAAAACCACTACCGCGGTTCCCAAAAGCATATCCTTGTTCTTTATATGCGACAACTCATGGGCAATCACTCCTTCCAGCTCGGCCCGGTCCAGCTTATCCAATAATCCTTTGGTCATTGCCACTACCGCGTGCTTTTCGTCCCTGCCGGTGGCGAAAGCATTAGGCTGCGCTTCATTAATGATATAGACTTTAGGCAGGGGCAGCCCGGAAGCAATGCAAAGATTCTCCACTAAGCGGTAAATCTCGGGATTGTCTTTTTTTTCAATTTTTCGGGCGTGAGCCATGGCCAGAACAATTTTGTCCGAATACCAATAACTGGTAAAACTGGTCAGAATGCTGAAAATCACCGCGGCATACAAGATAATAGAACTGTCCAGTAAATAACTGAACAAGTAGCCCAAGACAATGATAAAAACAAGAAAACCGGTTATTAATAGCCAGGTCTTGCGGGTATTTGATTCAGCTTGAGAATACAAAGTTGACATAATTGCTTAGAATTCTACTTTAGGAACTTCTCTCTGTTCTTCTTCCTTTAATTCAAACAATTCCATTTGTTTGAAATTAAAGGCGGAAGCGATAATATTGGACGGAACGGTTTCAATCTTAATGTTCAAATCACGAACATTTCCGTTGTAAAACCTTCTGGCCGCTTGAATTTTGTCTTCGGTGTCGCGCAATTCTCTTTGCAGCTCTAAAAAGTTTACTGAAGCCTTCAAATCCGGATAGTTTTCTGAAACGGCGAAAAGAGATTTTAAGGCGCCGGAAAGCATGTTCTCCGCTTCTCCGTGCTCTTTGACTGATTGCGCTCCCATAGCCATGTTTCTGGCTTTAGTCACGTTTTCCAGCAGCTCTCTCTCGTGAGTGGCGTAGCCTTTGACTGTTTTCACTAAATTAGGAATCAAGTTATACCTTCTTTTTAACTGAACATCTATATCAGCCCAAGCTTCCTTGGCTCTGTTCCGCAGTCTTACTAGGCTGTTGTAGATGCCAAAAATAACCGCTACGAATATTGCCAGAACTATTAATACGATAAGTATAGTTGTCATATTTTTGTTTTAAATTTAAATTAATATCCGACCTTTATTTAAGGTTCTTATATTTATTTTATTATAGCTAAAAATCTTTTAATGGCAAATAAAAAAGGACAAATTAATGTCCCATAATGCAAAAAGCTCAAGTACAAGAAATTGATTCCCCAGGCTCTATCTTTTTTCTCGCGGAACTGCCGCCGCATACTGTCAATTTTATTGACGCCAACTCTAACGCTCTTTTCTCTGGGTCAGCTCCTGTCATTGCACTTTTTATTTCAAAAGCTTTTTTTTTACAAAGAAACTCTGTCACCCCTTCTTTTTCTTCCGGCGAAAGCTCGGTTTTGGCTAATTCTACTTTCACTCTTTCATAGTACTGGCCAAGTTCTTTTTCAGCTGCTGCCCTTTCTGCTTTTATTCTTTTTTTGTCTTTCATAATTTTCCCTCCTATATTTATATTTTCGGGTGCTGTTGAGAATTAAAACAAAAAATTACTCTTTTGTCAAAAAAATAAGGCAAATAAATGCCTTTTTGAAAAAACTCAAAGTCCGGATACTGCTTTCCTTGCCAAATCTAAACCTCGCCGCCTTTCTTTTTCGGAAACAATAACTTCTGTTATTGTATTGCTTAATTCTAGCTCTTTTTGCGAAACCAGAAATCTTGTCACCTTTTCTTTTGTCTCTTCTGGAAAATCGGTTTTGGCTAATTCTTCTTTCACCTCTTGGCAGTATTCCCGCAATTCTTCCTCAATCGCCATATTTTTCCCTCCTCTATATTATATTTTCAGGTGCTGTTGAAAATTAAAACAAAAAACCCCTTCTCTGTCAACAGAGAAGGGGTTTCAACTAATAAGAGATTACATTCCCATTCCGGGCATTCCGCCTCCCATTCCGGGCATTCCGCCTCCCATTGGCATAGCGGGACCGCCTTTGTTCTCTTCCGGCTTCTCTGCCACCACGCATTCGGTGGTTAAGAACATGGAAGCGGCGGAAGAAGCATTCTGTAGAGCCGACCTGACCACCTTGGCCGGGTCAACAATCCCTTCTTCCATTAAATCCTGATATTCCATAATCTGGGCGTTAAAGCCAAAGTTTCCTTCTCCGTTCTTGACCTTTTCCGCAACCACTGCTCCGTCCAAACCGGCATTTTCCGCGATTATTCTGATTGGTTCTTCCAAGACTCTTTTCAAGATGTTTACTCCGGTTTTTTCATCGCCCTCCAGTTTCAATTCTTCCAAGGCTTTAATGGTCCTTAACAAAGCAACTCCGCCTCCGGGAACAATTCCTTCTTCCACGGCCGCTCTGGTGGCCGCTAAAGCGTCCTCCGCTTTATGCTGGCGGGCTTTTTGTTCAACTTCAGTGGCCGCGCCTACTTTGATCACGGCTACTCCGCCGACTAATTTAGCCAGCCTTTCCTGCAGCTTTTCTTTGTCAAAGTCAGAAGTGGCTGATTTGAGCTCCTGTTTGATCTGGGAAACTCGGGCGTCAATGGCTCCTTTGTCTCCTTTGCCTTCAATAATAGTGCTGTTCTCTTTGTTGGCGACAACTCTTCTGGCTTGCCCCAGCATGTCTATCTCGGTCTTGTCCAGTTTCAAGCCAACTTCCTCGGAAATCACTTTACCTCCGGTGACAATGGCAACATCTTCCAGCATTTCTTTTTTTCGGTCTCCGAATCCCGGAGTCTTGATAGCCAAGGTGCTGAATGCTCCTCTTAGCTTGTTAACCACTAAAGTGGCTAAAGCTTCTCCGTCAATGTCTTCGGCGATAATCACCAGTTCTTTTTTGCCGGCCTGGGCTATTTTTTCCAGCAGCGGCAGAATTTCCTGCAAAGAAGAAATCTTTTTGTCGGTAATTAAAATGTAAGGGTCTTCAAAAACCGCTTCCATTTTTTCGGCGTCAGTAACCATATAGGGAGAGATGTAGCCTCGGTCAAACTGCAAACCTTTGACAATCTCTTTCTGCAGGCCGAAAGTTTTTGATTCTTCAATAGTAACCACTCCTTCATTGCCCACTTCTTCCATAACCTGGGCGATCAGTTCTCCCATTTCTTTGTCTTCCGCGGAAATAGTGGCTACCTGGGTTCTTTCCTCTTTGGTGGTAACGGCCTTGGCCATCTCTTTCAGAGAGGCTACTGCCGCTTCAACTCCTTTATTAATGCCTTTTTTTAAAGCCAAAGGATTGGCTCCGGCGGCTACGTTTTTCAAGCCTTCGGCAATCATTGCCTGAGTCAGAATTACCGCGGTGGTGGTTCCGTCTCCGGCCACATCATTGGTTTTTTCCGACGCTTCTTTGACGATTTCCGCTCCCAAGTTTTCCACTTTGTCCTCCA
>JAUVEE010000070.1 GCA_030594935.1 bacterium | reverse complement strand
CTTTATCTACTTTGCTTAAGGCGGAAATCTGCCGAGACGGTTTTAAATACACTCAAGAGTATAAAAGAGGAAAGCCGACAGCGAACGTAAAAAAAGGAGAAAAATGCCGGGGGACCGGAACAACAGTCACTTTTGAGCCGGACCCGGAAATTTTTCCGGAAATAGAATTCAATTATAAGAAGATCGTCAATCATCTCCGCCAGCAAGCCTACTTGACCAAAGGGATAAGAATAAAAATAGATGACAAAAGAGATCCGGAAAAAGAAGAAAGCTACACTTTCTATTTTGAAGGCGGCATAAAATCGTATGTCAGTTATTTGACTAAAGGATCCATTCCCAGCCAGCAGAATGTTTTTTACGCCACCGGAAAAAGCAATGGAACGCTGGTTGAATGCGCTTTCCAATATACCCAGGAAAGAGAATGTTACGAAGAAAGTTTTGCCAATAATATCTATACCGGCGAAGGGGGAACCCATCTTACCGGCATGCGCTCCGCTTTAACCAGAACTCTGAACGATTACGCGAAAAAGAATAATTTTTTAAAAGAATCCGACGATAATTTAACCGGTGAAGACACTAAAGAAGGCCTGACCGTGGTTGTCTCGGTAAAAATAAGCGAGCCTCAATTTGAAGGGCAGACCAAGGCCAAGCTGGGCAACCCGGAAGTCAAAGGAGCAGTGGAACAGATAATGGCTGAAGGCTTGGTTGATTTTCTGGAAAGAAATCCCCAAGATGCCCGGGCTATCATTGACAGCTGCTTTTTGGCGGCCAAGGCCAGAAGAGCGGCTAAGGCAGCCCGCCAAACAGTTTTAAGAAAAGGAGCCTTGGAAGGATTGACCCTGCCCGGCAAGCTCTCCGACTGTTCTTCCCGCAACCCGGAAGAATCAGAAATATACCTAGTTGAGGGCGATAGCGCCGGAGGGTGTTTTACAGGCGAAACAAAAGTCGCTTTAATTGACGGCCGCAATTTAACTTTTAAACAATTAATCAAAGAAGATAAGCAAGGCAGAAAAAATTACTGTTACACTATTAAAGATGATGGTTCAATAGGAATTGAATTAATTAAAAATCCCAGAAAAACAAAAAAGAACGCAAAGATAATCAAGCTAATGCTGGATAACAAAGAAGAAATAACCTGTACCCCAGACCATAGATTTATGTTAAGGAATGGAAAATACAAAATGGCAAAAGACTTAACTCAAGAAGATTCTTTGATGCCTTTATATCGAAAACATTCAAAAATAGGAGGCAAGATCACCATTAAGGGATATGAAATGGTTTTTGATCCTTTGATGCATTACCATATTTTTACTCATCTTCTAGCAGATCGATATAATTTAGAAAGGAAAAAATATAGTAAAAAGGAAAAACAAGCGATCCACCATATTGATTTTAACAAGCTTAATAATAATCCAGAGAACATAGTAAGAATGGATTCTCACAAACACCGGAAATACCACAGTAAATTAATTCAAAAATTAATGTCTAACCCGGTGGTTCAAGAAAAATTGAGAAAAATCCGCCAATCCAAAGAATATAGGGCAAAAGTAAGCGCTACTATGCTTAAGCCAGAGATGAGAGAAATGTTGAGTGCTAGAGCTAAAAAACAATGGGAAAATAAAGAATACAAGGAATTTATGATTAAAAAATTTCTTGAATTCTACAACACTAATAAAAACTACAGAGAGAGAAGCCAGAAAATGCTCAATAAAAGCCAAAAAAGGTATTGGAGTATACCCGAAAACAAAATAAAACAGTCAAGGAAAGTAAAAGAGTATTTTGAAAAATATCCGGAAAAGAAGAAAGAACTTTCTGAAAAAGCGACGAAACAATGGCAAGCCAAAGAACTTTTGCTATGGCGCGGCCAAAAAACCAAAGAGCAATGGACAACAGAGTTTAGAGAAAAAAGAAAGATATCCTACGACAAAACTTATAAAGAGAAGGCTTTAAAGTTAATGAAAGGAATTATGGATAATAAGGATCTTAACGAAAAAGAATATAATAGAATAAGATTAGAAAAACGGGACAATAGTTTACTAAAGTACGAAACAGTTTGCCAGCGCTTTTTTGACAATAATGAAAGTAAACTAAAAGAGGCTGTCTTAAATTATAATCATAAAATAAGGAAAATTATCAGAATGGAGGAAAGAAGAAATGTCTATGATATTGAGGTTGAGAAAACTCATAATTTTGCCTTGGCTTCGGGTATTTTTGTCCACAACAGCGCAAAGCAAGCTCGGGATAGAAGGTTCCAGGCAATCCTGCCTTTGCGGGGCAAAATACTGAACGTGGAAAAAGCCAGGCTTGATAAAATTTTAGGTTTTAAGGAAATTAAAAACCTGGTTATTGCTTTGGGCGCCGGAATTGCCCAAGATTTTAATTTGGAAAAATTAAGATACCACCGGATAGTTATCATGACTGATGCTGATGTTGACGGAGCCCATATCAGAACCTTATTATTAACTCTTTTTTACCGCTACTTTCAGCCGATTATTGAAAACGGCTATCTCTATATCGCCCAGCCTCCTTTGTACCGAATTCAATACGGAAAAAAAGTGCAGTACGCCTATACTGACGAAGATAAGGAAGAAATTCTAGGG
>JAUVEE010000055.1 GCA_030594935.1 bacterium | reverse complement strand
AAACATCTCTTACACCAAGGATATTCTGCAGCTTCTTTTGAAGCTGTGTAGGCATGGTTAATAAAAAATGTGGTTGGTTGGCTTTTTGTCACAACAATTAATTTTCCAGCTCCTCCAAACTGGATAAATTGTTCTCTTATTTTATTACTTTGAAAATCCTTGTCAACAAAAAGTTTTCCCCCGTCTTGTCCAATAATATCCAATTTAGGCATTGCTAAACCCGGTTTAGCAACTTACTTGAAACAAAATTAAACAAATAAATAAAAACTGGTATAATAAAAAAAGACTATATGCGGGCGCCAAATCAGGGAGGAAAAAATCCGATAAGACGCCCAAATATAGTCTCTTTTAAAATTAAAAGCATAGCAAATGCTATACTGTTTGAGATTATAACAAAGATTAAAAAAAAGTCAAGGTTTTTGCACCAAGATTTACTTTTTCTGTTTGACTTTTTCACCCAGGTGGATACTTATTCAAATAAATAAAAAGTTGCTTAGTTCAATTAAGCAACAATCATTTTCCAGTTGATTATTTCATATCTTTAACCCGGAATATTCTCTTAAGGTTTCAAGGGTGGATTTTATTGTCGGATTATCCGTGTTTATTAGTTTAATGTTTTTGAATTTTTCAGCCAGCTTGGTGATAACCTCATCCGCCCACGAAGGAGTAAGCACTTTGACATCGGCAAAATCTATTATAATTTCTTCGTCAATTTCTAAATCTTTTATCAAATACGCCTGCATAACCAAAAACGCTTCTCTGCCGGCCGGACGAGAAATTAAAACCTCTCAGAATTTTACAAGTTTTATTGTCATATCTTTGCTCTGATAACGGCTAGGCAGCCATTATAAGGTTAATATCTTTCGGGTTGCTCTTTATCCAGGCAAAGACTTTTTTTCCGCATCAATGCTCATATATTATTAATTATTTTATCAAATTAGTGGATTATGTCTTTATTCTATATTAAAACTACACTAAAATCAACATAAAAATTTAAAAAAGTTTGAACGAGCAAGAATAAAATAGAAAGGCTTGATCAATTAATCAAGCCCCAAACAAATTATTAAAACTTGTTTATTTTAAAATGAGGAGTTGCTGTCTTGCCTAAGTACAACATTACTTGCCAGATAAATTTATCCCATAGTTTCTGGGTTGTTAGTAACTCCAACATTTGCTTCATTGTTCTCACTCTCTTGGGTTGCCATTCTCCCTTGGAATAAATAGAAATTCCAAATAGAATCTCAGAATTGACTAAATACTCTGTTCCCATTAGCCATGGTGTTCTAATCAATTCCACTTGCGGTTTTATTACGACATTACCGTTTACAAAGGCAAAATTTTTCTTTGGCTTGGTCTTTCTTTCAAAGATTGCGATTGTTCCGCAGATTTTGCGCAAATCTTCCCGCCTGTTGATATATGTTTCTTTTTCCGGCATTCCATCTCTCTCATCATTTTCTATTGTTCCTGTTTCACTTTCCATTTTATCCCCTCCTTTTTTTACTATAAAGGACTAAAAGAATTATAACTAATACACAGAATTTGTCAAGATTTAACTTTTTCACCCAAATGGACACTTATTCAGATAAATAAAAAAGGCATTTGTCAATCCTCCCAAGAAAAAACAGAGGCTGAGCCTCTGTTTTTCCCTCCTATTTTTTATTTTTGACTTTGTCTTTTATCTCCTGGATAAATTCTTTCTGGCTGATTTCCCTGGTTTTCTGCTGGCCTCGGTCGCGCACTGCCAGCTTGTCGGAATTCATTTCCTTATCTCCTATCACCAAAATGTAAGGAGTTTTTTCAGCAACCGCTTTTCTGATTTTATTGCCTACTGTCTCGTTGCTGTCATCAACCTCTATTCTTATTTCTTCCTGATAAAACTCTTCTTTTAATTTTCGGCAGTATTCAATGTGTTTTTCTCCCACGGAAATAATCTTTACCTGCACCGGAGAGAGCCAGACCGGAAAAGCTCCGGCATAATGCTCTATTAAAACTCCGATGAATCTTTCAAAAGAGCCGAACAGAGCCCTGTGCAGCATGTATGGCCGTTGTTTTTCGCCTTGCTGGTCAATATAGGTCATATCAAACTTCTCTGGCAGATTAAAGTCATACTGCAGGGTTGAACACTGCCATTCCCGACCCAAGCAATCCTTTATTTTAAAATCAATCTTGGGACCGTAAAAAACAGCTCCGCCAATATCCCTTACCACATCCAGCTTCTTTTCTTTGGCTGCTTTTTCCAGCGCTTTTTCGGTAAATTCCCAGCCCTCATCTGTGCCGGCATACTTATCGCTATCCAGATCTCTTGTTGAAAGATACACCTTGTAATCATCGAAACCAAAGGATTTGAACACGAAAATGATAAAATCAAGAACCCGGCTCAACTCTTTTTCCGCCTGCTCCTTGGTGCAGATTATATGAGCGTCGTCCTGGGTAAATCCCCGCACTCTAGTTAAGCCGAACAATTCCCCTGATTTTTCATAACGGTAAACGGTGGCGCATTCCGCCCATCTGATAGGCAGTTCACGGTAGCTCCTGATTTTTGATTTATAGATCATTACGTGAAAGGGGCAATTCATCGGCTTTAACAAATATTCCTCTTTGACTTCGACTTCCTTGCCCTGCTCAACTTCTTCCAGACTGCGGCTGATTTCCAAAGGAGGATACATGCTCTCGTTATAGAAACCCCAATGTCCTGAGGTTTCCCATAATTTCCGACTGCCGATGTGCGGTGTCCTTACCAGTTCATAACCGCCTTTTAAGTGCTCTCTATACCAGAAGTCTTCCATAATCCGCCAAAGCATTGCTCCTTTAGGCTGCCACATTGGCAAGCCAATGCCTACCATCGGATCAATCAAGAATAATTCCTGCTCTTTGCCTATTTTGCGATGGTCTCTTTTCCCCGCTTCTTCCAGCATTTGCAGATAATCTTTCAATTCTTTTTTATTCTCAAAAGCTATCCCGTAAATCCTGGTCAGCATTTGATTTTTCTCGTCTCCGCGCCAATAAGCCCCCGCTAACTTATTCAGTTTAAACACATCCAAATTGACCTCGCCCGATGATTTCAAATGCGGTCCCTTGCAAAGGTCTTCAAAGTCTCCCAGCTTATAATAACTGACTTTCTTCTCTCCCTTGTCTGAAAGCTCTTTTATTAATTCCGTCTTATACTTCTGGTCTTTTTCCTTTTCTAAGGCTTGCTTAATATTGATTTCAGACTTTTCAAATTTCAGATCCTGTTTAATGATGTCCCTCATCTTGTCTTCAATCTTTGTTAAATCTTCCGGACTGATTTTATCCGAACCAAAATCAAAATCATAATAAAAACCGTTTTCAATGGACGGACCAATAGCAAATTTAACCTTGGGCCATAATTGTTTTACTGCCGCCGCCATGATATGGGACAGCGAATGGCGCATAATTTCGTTGTTCATAATATTTTTTTAATTAATAATGAAAAAACCTCGTCTCAATGCATTAAATGAATAATACACTGGGACGAGGCTTCTCGCGGTTCCACCCAGCTTCCCCGCCAAGGCGGGACGCTTTAATTGATTGTTTTTGGTTTAGTCCGTAAGGATTCCCTTGGGAACTATAGTTGGTGGCTATAGCAATCGCTAAAAAACAATAATCTAAATGTAAATATCTATTATTAAAATAGCTGTTATCAATATTCTTGTCAACCCTAAAAAAAAGACAAACCGCATTACGCAGTTTGGTTTAATATTTTTTTATGCCCGTTTAAAAAGAGCTTTCGCTATTTCTTCTTTGCTGAATGTTATTATCTTGTCGCAAACTTTTTCTCTCATTTCGCTGTTTCTGTGGGTGTCTCGATAT
>JAUVEE010000021.1 GCA_030594935.1 bacterium | reverse complement strand
TCCCGAACAATTTAACGACGATTTAAAAAAGTACATAGGCCTGATAGACGGCATTGAGGTTTTTAACGCTCGGCGTCCTTTTAGCGGTCCTGACAAGAAAGCGCTTTCTTTTGCTAAAGAAAATAATTTAGCCATGACAGCCTCCAGCGATGCTCATTATCACGCCGCTGCCGGCCATGCTTATACCATAGTGGAAGGAGCGAACAATTTGGCTGAATTTAAAGCAGGGATATTAGCAAAGCAAACAAAAACAGAGGGCCGGAAATCCCCTCTGTTGTATTTAATTTTTCCAGCTTTAGGAAAAATAAAGAATTGTTTTTTTAGAACTAAAAAATAAAATTATTTTTCTGGGGTTCGTATGTTTAATCTAATAGCAGAATTTATTCTTTGCAGGGCAGTGAAATTAGAAAGCACGGCTATAATTATTAAAACATAAACTGCATAGGTGGCATTGAATGTTATTAGGATTAAAGTTATTACCAACAATATTATTCTTTCTCCGCGAGACAACAATCCTCCTTTTAACTCTTGTTTTACTAAATCTTTTTCTTTAGCCGCCGCTTTGCTGTAAGTTGTTGTGATTGAGCCGAATAAGGCTAAGAAAATCCAGACATAAGCCGGAAAAAATATTTCCGGCAATGGCAGGAACAACATTCCCAAAAGTAAAATACCTTCTACATAGCGATCAATAATAGTGTCCAAATAAGCGCCGGTTTTAGTAGTCATGTTCTTGCTTCTTGCTACTGCTCCGTCTACTAAATCTAAAAATGCGGCGATAAAAAAGAAAACGATTGCCAGTATTATATTCTGCTTGACCAGAAAATATAAGGTTATGAAGATGGACAAAAAAGCGATCAGGGTATACTGATTTGGAGTTATGGGTAAAGGCGAGAAAACTTTAACGATAATTTTTTCCAATTCTTTGAATAAATGTCTATGTGAGTCTAGCATATTTATTTAGTTTCAACTTATAGCCGCATTTTTGGCAAAAATGAATTTCCACCAAACAGCCCTTTATATTTAGCCAGACATGATATGCCTTATGCATATTATCTCCACAGTTATCGCAAATAAAAGTCTTATAAACAGGATTGGCTTCAGTGTTCCATTTTTTAACTATGCTTTCGCATTTTTGTATAAATTCTTGGTCAAATTTTAATCCAAAAGTTTTTCGATTGACCGATAGGGAAGGTTTCATTATTCGGAGATGAGAGGATTCAAACAATTTCTGGCACTTCCTGCAAAAATGAACAGGAGTCTTATACCCTTTGGCGTCAAGCCAGTAATAATACGCTTTATGCATATATTTTTGACAGTGGGCGCATCTAAACCCGCGATATTCCGGCTTTTTATTAAGTTTCCAAGTTTCAACAATTTTTAATAATGTCTTGATTTTCGCGTTCATTTAGATTCTAAACTTTTTGCAGCAGATCTTGATAGAATTCTTTTGTGCTTTCCAGTTCCGCTATGCCTTTTTCCGTGGTGCTGTAGGCTTTTTTCCCTTGGTATTTCTCGGTTTTTATATACTCTCCCCTTCTTAAAAGGAATAAAACTCTTTTGACTAAAAGTCCGCTGGGGAGAAAGCCAAACTTTTCAAAAATAAGCCGGGAAACATCTTCGTCGCAAATCTCTGTTTCTTTTGCCAAAGAAAGGACATAGATCCAGAGGTTTCCTTCAGTGTTTGATTTTTTGAATCTTTGAAATGGTTCCATGGTTAGTGGTCAAATAATCCAGCCGGAGCTAAATTATTATCTTATTAAATTATTATTTATCTTTCCCTTTTATTTAAAATGAATTCTTCCACCATTTCTCTGGCCTTTTCATCGGTAAACTGCTGAGGAGGGTGCTTCATAAAGTAGGCGGAAGGAGAAAGTAAGGGTCCTCCTATTCTTCTGTCCAGAGCGATCTTTATCATTCTGATAGCGTCTATAATAACTCCGGCGGAATTGGGAGAGTCTTCAACTGACAGTTTAAGGTCAAGCTCAACCGGAATGTTGCCGAATTTTCTGCCTTCTATTCTTATCATACAGATTTTATTGTCTTTAAGAAAGGGCACCCAGTCAGAGGGACCGATATGAAGATCATCATAGCTTAGTCTTTTTGAAAGCTGTGATTCAACGCTTTCCGTTTTGGAAATCTTTTTTGATTTAAGGCGCTTGCGGGAAAGCATGTTAAGGAAGTCAGTGTTGCCGCCGAAATTCAGCTGGTAAGAGTGGTCTATCTTTACTCCCCTTTCCGCGAAAAGATGAGTAAGAATGCGATGAACGATTGTGGCTCCCACCTGGCCCTTAACATCGTCTCCAAGACAGGGAATGTTTTTATTGGTGAATTTTTCTCCCCATTTGTCGTCAGAAACAATAAAGACCGGCATGCAGTTGATAAAAGCGCAGCCTGCTTTTAAAGCGGACTCGGCGTAAAACTCAGTCGCTTTCTGCGAGCCGACCGGCATATAGTTGATTAATATATTTGCGCCGGATTTTTTCAGTTCTCCGGCCACATCCACTGATTTTTCTTTAGCCACAAGAAAAGTTTTATCTTCGGGATAATCTTTCATGTGGTCGGCCACTCCGTCTAAAACATGACCCATTTTTACCTTTACTCCGAAATTGGGAATATCAGAGCAGATAACTTTAGTGCAGTTCGGCTTTTCCCAAATTGCCTGGGAAACATCTTTGCCCACTTTTCTTTTGTCAACGTCAAAAGCGGCCACCAGTTTTATATTCCCGATTTTGTAGCCTCCGATAACATTATGCATCAGGCCGGGAACCAATTCATCGTCATCCTTAATGTCCTTGTAATAACGGATGCCTTGGATTAAACTGGAGGCGCAGTTCCCTATTCCCGCGATTGCTATTTTGATTTCTTTTGCCATATTTGCTAGATTATATTAATAGTATAAATTAAGCTTATTAGACTATTTTACCGTGGTAAAATAGTTTGTCAACCCCTATGTTCCCTTTTCAGCATTTAGTAAAATCAAACACCAAGGACAACCTTTGGCTCTACGTTCTTTTTTTGCTGGAAAAAAATGAAAGCGCTTATGCCTGGGAGCTGCAGGAATTAATTCAGGCCAATTTTAATTTCAGGCCGGGCAAGATTACTCCTTATCGCGTTCTTTACAGATTGGAAAGCCAGGGATTTGTCAAAAGCAAGACAGAAGAAGTGAAAAGGATTTATCAGATTACCAAGAAAGGAAAAGATGAACTTACTAAAGCAAAAGATTTTTATAAGAAACTGACTAAAGAATTAAAATAGTATGGTTAAGAAAGAAAGCGATATCCAGCAAATAGTCAATCATTATTTCTACAGCAAGGGCCTAAGCTTGGAAGAAATAAAGAAAGACGCTAAGAAGCAGAAGATTATCTATTCCCGCTTTACCAAGCCGGCCAAGCAGCTTTTGGAGCTGGCCGGTTCGGTGGCCAAGGCGAAACAAGCAATCAGCAAGGTGGCTGAGTGGGCCAAATCAAGAGAGCTGGATTATGCCATTGAAACAGTGTTTAAAAAGTGGCTGGAGCTGGATAAATTAAAACCCAAGGAAATAGTAAAGAAACCGTTTTATTTCGGCGACCCCATGGTCTGGAGCCAGGCCAAGCAGAGATGGTATGTTATTGACAAAGCTGGACAATGGCTGGAATTTGCCGGCAAGGAAGCCGAAATAGAATGGAAAATAATAAAATAAATATGATCTCATTCAACGAACTGGAAAAAGGAATAAATATAATCATGGACGGACAGCCCTATGAAATAATGGAGACTTCCCGGATGTTCAAGGGCCGGGGCCATTCTGTTCTGCAGACTAAATTAAAGAATCTTATCAACAGCAGCGTTGTTTCCAAGACCTTTCATCCTGCAGACAGCTTTAATGAAGCGGAAATAGAAAAAAAGGAAGTGAAGTTTCTTTATGCGAACAAGGGCCAGTATTTCTTTTGCCGGCCGGATGATCCTTCTCAAAGATTCAGCCTGTCCGGAGAGCAAGTCGGCGAACAGGCAAAGCTTCTTAAAGCCAATCAAGTCGTGGAAAGCGTTGTTTTTCAAGATAAGCAGATCAGCATTGAACTGCCGATAAAAATTTCTCTAAAAGTAAAAGAAGCCCCGCCGGCAGTTCAGGGAAACCGCTCTCAGCCCGGCAATAAAATGGTGGTCTTGGAAACAGGAGCGAATATAAACACGCCTCTCTTTATTAAAGAGGGCGACATAATTGAGATTAATACCCAGAAGCAGGAATATGTTAGAAGGGTTGACTAGGAAAAAACAAAGCGGAAATAAGGCTTGCGGTAAAAGCCTCAATCTTATTCCCTAAAGCGGCATAAAAAACAGGGCTCTCTTTAACTGCCAAAAAACCGATAAAGATGCCGGCAAAACCGGCCAGATAGAGCCATAGAATAAGACTTTTCATTAGAATGCCGCTAATTCCCTCATGTTCGTCTTTAGACCAAGTCCCCCCTTTTTTATGAACGATATACAGGGCCAAGGCAAACAAAAGAAAATAAGTTATTACTACGCCGATCCAAGTCATATTGATAAAATTTTACAACTTTTTTAAGATTTGTCAAGAAATCTTTTGATTCGGTTGTAGAAATAAGGCTTAATGAAATTTGAGGAGGACAAATGCTCCCCTTTTTTTAGTAATAATAATTGGCAATTTATCGCCTGGGCGAACTTTGCCACCGGTTTCCATAAAATCGTTTTATCATCTTTGGCCTGAATGATAAATATTTTCCGGCCGTCTATCTCTTTAATGTGATTTATCGGATTATAGAACTTTCCTGTTTTTAATTTATCCCAGCCATTTTTAGCCAGCCGGTAGCCGTTGCCAAAAGCAATTTTAATGAATTTTGCCAAACTGTCAATGGTGATGGCTTCAGTGGGAGTTTGCCAATTTACTACCGGCGCGAAAACCACCACCTTGCTTACACTTGGATGCCGGGAAGCAAGAATCGCTGCCGGACCGCCGCCGCTGCCTCCGAAAATATAGATAGTTTTAGGACTTATCTTGTGAATTGTTCCGTTAGACAGGTCTTTAAATCCTTTGGGCAATTGGTTAATCACGTCCAGAATGTCTTTTTCCGGAGATGTTCGCAGAAACTTGCCTTCGCTTTCCCAGGTTCCCCGATAGCGAGGGTGAAAAACCCAGTATCCTTTCTTGTTAAAAAATTCCAGCAAAGGTTTTTTAAACGGAACGCTCGGCAGTCCATCGCAAAAAATAATCACCTTGCCTGATTTTCGTTTCGGCATTAGAAATTCGGCGACAATTTCGTTTTTAAATTTTGTTCGGGAAAGGTTCATATTAGTACAAAGTTGTTCCTCTAAATCTTTCTCCTTTAAGGATACTTTTTAAATTATTTAAATCTTTAGCGTTGGCCACGATAATTTTTAGATTTTTTTTCTTGGCCAAGGCGGCGGCGACCGGATCTACCGGAGCATGCAGTCCGGGACTCCATTTTTTAGGAATGAGTTTTTGGTAGTCTGACCACTTTATCTCCTCTATTGGTTTAGCTTTTTTATCCTTGGCCGGATCAGCGGTGTAGACATGGTCCGGTTTGCCCAGGATGATCACCTCTTTCAGGCCATAATCAACGGCAATTTGAGTGGTGACAAAATCGGTTGACCAGCCCGGCTTCCACCCGGAGCCGATGATCATGGAAAATCTGCCAAAGTTTTTTATCTTGAACCGCTGGTCAAAGATCATCGGATTCGCCTCCTGCTTAAAGATTATCCTTAACAGCCGGGCGTTAAGCCTGGTAGCGTGAATACCAAGCCAATCCTTGTTTTCATCAGAAAGCTTGATGATTTTTAGAGCCGCTTCCTGATAAACGCGGGCAATATTTCCTCCGCCAATAACAATAATAAACTTGCTTCCTTTTCTTACTTCTTTTTTGATGAACAAGGAGAATTTGCGTAAAAAGCCAGTGTCAATATTTTTGGGGCAGATTACTGAACCGCCCAAGGCGATAATGAATTTTTTAGTCATATAATTTAGTTAATATTATTTTAAACCAGCAAGTGTATTCTTTGGGATTTTTTATTATCTCTTCAACCAATTTTTTGGGTTCTATCCATTTCCAATCATCAGCTTCTTCTTTGTTTAGTATCGGCTCTTGGTCGAATTTTCCGATAAAGACGTGGTCAAATTCATGTTCAATCAAGTTTTCTACCTTAGCCTTATAAATAAAGCTGAAGACTTTCCGTAAATCGCACTCAAAACCCATTTCTTCCTTTAGTCTTCTTCGGGCGGCTTGTTCCAGAACTTCACCGGGACGAGGGTGGGAGCAGCAGGCGTTGGCCCAAAGTCCGGGAGAATGGTATTTCGTGCTCGCTCTTTTCTGCAGCATCATTTCTCCTTGAGAATTGAAAATGAAAATGGAGAAGGCGCGGTGCAGTCTGCCTTCAAGATGGACCGCCATTTTTTCTCCTCTGCCGATTTCATTATCGTTTTTATCAACCAGAATTATGTCTTCCATATTATTAATTTAACTTATTTTTGAAAGTTAATCAATTTTATAAAAAAAGAAAGCAGTTTTAACAACTGCTTATGCCCTGATATGTCTTATCGAAATTCTTCTGGTAGAGTTTTTCTACTGTGTCGTCGATAAATGTTATTTGATCGGAATAATGTTCGTGCTGCCCCAAAGATATCGTGTTGTTCACGAAACATTGGTCCAAAGCAAACAGAGCTTCTCGTTTGCTTATTGTGCCGTCCAAATATCGATTTGTGATATCTCCTGCCGGTCCTTTTGTCAATAACACTTTTCTCACCCCTGTTTAATTTTGTGAATGCAACTGTAAAAGATTATAGCAAAGCGCTGTTAATTTGCAACCCCTATTTGAAAGTTTTGAAAACACAGAACGGTCCGCACATTGAACAGTATTTCGCTTTCCCCAGTTTTTTATTCTTTTCCACTTCCTGTTTTCTTAATTTAAGAAATTTTTCTTTGTCAACTGTGAATTTCTCCATTTCTTTCCAGTCTATCTTTTCTCTGGCTAAGGCCATCTTATAATTCCTGGCAAGAGCTTCCTTATTTCCTTTAGCAATATCAGCGATATGGGCGGCAATTTTTGTTACTATAACTCCTTCTTTGACATCATCAATATCAGGCAGGCCGATATGCTCTTTAGAGGTGAGATAACAGAGAAAGCTTGCTCCTTTCCAAGCGGCCAAGGCGCCACCGATAGCTCCGGCAATATGGTCGTATCCGGTTGCGATATCCGTGGGCAAGGGTCCTAAAACGTAAAAAGGAGCATTATCACAGTATTTTTTTTCTAAGGCAATGTTTTCTTCAATTTCATTCAAAGGGACGTGCCCCGGTCCTTCTATCATTACCTGCACTCCTCTTTTCCGCGCTTTCCGGGCCAGTTTGCCTAAGATTTTCAGCTCTTCGATCTGGGCTTTATCAGTGGAATCAGCAATACAGCCGGGCCTTAACCCGTCTCCTAAACTCAAAGTGATATCATATTTTTGCGCCAAGTCTAAAATTTTATCGAAATGGCGGTATAAGAAATTTTCCTCTTGATGGCATTTCATCCAGGCCAGTAAAAAAGAGCCTCCCCGGCTGACGCATTTCATTGTTCTTTTTTTAACCGATGCTAGCGCCTTTTGAGTGATCCCGGCGTGGATAGTAAAAAAATCAACTCCGTCTTCAGCTTGTTTTTCCAGGACATCGAGGTAAAGGGCTATATTGATCTTCTCTACGCTCTTGGCTTCCACAACTGCTTGATAAAGAGGGACGGTTCCCAAAGGAACCCTGCATTTGGTGATTATCCTTTTTCTTATTCTATCTATATCTTTGCTGGTGCTTAAGTCCATTATAGCGTCGGCGCCCGAGCCGATCGCTATTTTCAGTTTATCCAGTTCTGTCTGCGCATTTGATTTTGTCGGAGAGGTGCCGATATTGGCATTCACTTTTACTTTTAAGTCAAAACCTATTCCAATGGGATCCAGATTCTTATGTTTTCGGTTCGCCGGAATGACAACTAATCCCCGAGCTATCTTTTTTCTCAGCCAGCCGGGTTTTATTTCCTCTTTCTTAGCAACAATCCTCATTTCCCTGGTGATTTTATTTTGTCTGGCAGCTTCTATTTGGGTCATTTTGTCAGCTTGCAGCGAAAACAAGTATTCTTGTTTTGGTTAGCGTGTTCTTTAAACGCTTTCCGCTGTTTTTTGTCTTTTACCATAGTGTCCGGGGTTTCCACTTCCACGATGACTGTTTTCTTTTTCTTGCAGGCGATCACATCCGGCCGGCGTTTGTTTATTATTCCCGGCCTTTTATATCCGGGAATATCAGCCTTTACTTTATAGCCGTTTTTCCTATAATACTCAGCGCTTGATTCCACCGCTTTATTGTGTTTTGTTTCCGGTTTCTTTTTCATAGTTTGTTGTTTTTAAGCTCTTTCCTGATGCTTTTGTGATTGGGCACGGTTTGGGCGACCAGGTTCCAAAAATTTCGAGAATGATTGAATTCCTTTAAATGACAAAGTTCGTGCACTATAATATAGTCAGCGATTTTTTCCGGAAGAAAGAGTATTCTGTAGTTGAAATTGAGATTTTTCTTTTTGGAGCAGCTTCCCCATCTGGTTTTTTGGTTTTTTACGCTTATCCTTTGAAAAGAAAAATCATATAATTGATTACAGCGCTTAACCTTTTCCCTGATCAGCTCCAGGGCTTCTTTTTTGTGCTTCAAATAGTCCAGTTTGGTTCTTTGGGGCAGGGCTTTGTTTTGCTGGAAATGGCTGATTTTGCTGATAATCCAATCAGCTTTCTTTTTAATGAATTCTTCAACAATATTTTCCGATATGTTCCGAGGGATTGTGGCCACAATGTTGCCATCGCAATAGACGGTCAATCTTAACATCCGCGCGCGAGCGCTTTTCCTGAAAGTAAAGGGAATTTTCTTATTATCAATCTCTATTTCTTTCCTCATTAGTTGATAGCCAAAAGTTCAACTTCAAAGATAAGAGTTGCGTTTGGCGGAATTAAACCGTTAGCCGCTCCCTTTTCTCCGTAGGCCAAGTCTCCGGGAATAGTCAGCTTTCTTTTTTCGTTCACCTTCATTCCCAAAACTCCCAGGTCCCAGCCTTTTATCACTTGTCCGGCTCCGAGACTAAAGATAAAAGGAGTATTTCTGTCTACGCTGGAATCAAATTTTACGCCGTTTTCCAGTCTGCCGGTATAATGCACGGTTAATTTGTCGCCATTTTTCGCTTCTTCCCCGGTTCCCTGCTGCAGGATTTCTGTTTCTAATTTTTGTTCCTCCTCTGATTCTTCTATTATTGGTTCGTCATTCATTTCATTATTTTCATTGCTTTTTAAGTTTTGCCAAATTAAATAGGAACCGATAGCAACAACTATTAAAACAATGATTATTATATAATTATTTTTCATAAGCGAATAAATTAAATTAATATGGTTTATTCTAACATTTTAATTGAAATTAGCCAAAATTCAAATATTTCCTCCCTTTTAATTTGTCCGGCAGATATTCCTGATCATCCTGATAATTGAAGTCAGGAGAGTATTTATAATCCCGGCCGTACTTCAAATCTTTCATCAGTTTAGTGGGAGCGTTTCTGATATGCAGCGGAACCGGCAAGCTGCCGTATTGCTTTACATCATTAATTGCTTGCTGGTAGGCCGTGTAGAGCTTATTGCTCTTTTTGCTTTTGGCCATATAGACTACGGCTTGAGCCAGATTAAGCTCGCATTCCGGCCGGCCGATATAGTGGCAGGCCTGATAAGCGGCCACTGCCTGGTTAAGGGCTAATGAGTTGGCAGTGCCAATGTCTTCCGAAGCGAACCTAATGATTCTCCGGGCGATATAGAGAGGGTCTTCTCCCCCTTCCAGCATTCTGGCAAGCCAGTATAAAGCGGCGTCAGCATCGCCTCCCCGCATTGATTTATGCAGAGCGGAAATAATATTATAATGCTCTTCGCCGTTCTTGTCATAAGCAATAAATTTTTGCAGCGCTTCTTTGATTGTCTGGCGGCTGATCTTATTGCTGATGCCCGAGGCGAATTCCAAGGCGTTAAGAGCCGTTCTGGCATCTCCGTCTGATATTTCCGCCAAGAACCGCAGATCTTTTTTGCTGATGGTTATTTTTAATTCGCCCAACCCATTGGACTTGTCTTTTATCGCTCTGGTCAAAATTTTAACAATATCTTGCGCTGTTAATTTTTCCAAAACAAAAACTCGGCAGCGGGAAAGCAAAGCGTTATTAACTTCAAAACTGGGATTTTCGGTGGTGGCGCCGATCAAAGTGATGGTTCCGTTTTCAATAAAAGACAGCAAGGTGTCTTGCTGGCCCTTATTGAATCTATGAATTTCATCAATAAACAAAATTGTTTTTGCTTCCGCTTCTTTTGCCTGTTCTATTTCCTTTCTTAAGTCTTTGACCCCGCTGCTGGTGGCGCTTAGCCTTATAAATCTTCCTTTGGTAATTCGGGAAATTATGTAGGCCAGGGTTGTTTTTCCCGATCCCGGCGGTCCCCAGAAGATCATGGAAGGAATGTTGTCCGATTTAATCGCCTGCTGCAAAATCTTGCCCTGGTCCAAAAGAGCCTTTTGTCCCATAAAATCAGCCAAGGTCTGGGGGCGGATTTTATCAGCTAGAGGAATTTTTTTGTTCATATTTTTAGCGAATCAGTAGTTTGGAAAAGGCAATGCCCGGCTATTTTATTGGCAAATTTTACGGCCTTTTCCAAACTCCTTGTTCGGGCGTAATTATAGGCGAAAGCAGCGGAGAAAATATCTCCCGAGCCGATTGAATCCACGATTTTTTCAACCGGCACCGGCACCGTGGGAATGATCGTCTGCTTGTTTCTGGTTATAATGAAAGCGCCTTTTTCCGCCGAAGTAATAATAACCGCTATTTTGCTTTTTTGCGCCCACTGAGCGGCTATTTCTTTAGCGTGGGGATGGTCTTGAACTGAAAAGACAGCAATATCCGCATAAGGCATGATCTCATTCGCTTCAGAAAATTCCCTTACCGTCACTTCATTTTCTGAATTGACTTCTCTAAAAAATCCTTGCGGCAATATAATTTTAAGGGCTCTTTTTTTAGCCAGCTGGCTTATTCTCTGGATGTAACAGGCTGAAAAATTCGGCAGCAGCGGGGCAATGAAAATAATATCCGCTTGTTTGATTATGCTTACAAATTTATTTTCTATTTCAATCGGTTCAGCATTGCTGCAGTATAGGG
>JAUVEE010000048.1 GCA_030594935.1 bacterium | reverse complement strand
AAGCAGCTTTTTATTCTGTTATCAATGGCTGGAAAAGCATTGTTTGGGCAAGAAAATTCTTGATTACGGCTGCGGCAACGGAGTGCATTCAATTTTTCCGGCTAAAGCCGGAGCTAAAGAAGTCGTTGGTATTGACCTCTCGGAGCCATCTCTTGAGATTGCCAGGAAGACAGCGGAAAGAGAAGGAGTTGATATTAACTTTTTAAAAATGGATTGCGAATCGCTGGATTTTGAAAACAGCTCTTTTGATATTGTTCTTGATGGCGGAACTTTTTCTTCTATTGACACAAATAAAGCTTTTCCCGAATTAGCGAGAATTTTAAAGCCAGAAGGATCTTTGATAGGAATTGAAACTTTTGGGCATAATCCCATTGCCAATTTAAAAAGAAAGCTAAATAAAGTTTTGGGTGAAAGGACAGGCTGGGCAGAAGCGCATATTTTCAAAGAGAAAGATCTAAAAGAAGCAGAAAAATATTTTAACAAGATCGAAGCGCGTTACTTTCACATTGTTTCTTTTATGGTCTTTCCGCTAATAAATTTACCCGGAGGCAGAATTTTATTAAAAATAATGGAAAAGATAGATCAGCTTATTTTTCTACTGCCTTTTTTTCGAAAATACGCTTTTAAAGTAGTATTTATCTTTTCTCAACCAAAAAAACATGATTAAGCGATCATTTGACATTATCTTTTCTTTTTTAGGGTTAACATGGGTTGCGTTTTTATTGATAACGACAGCTATTTTAATTAAACTTGATTCTCCGGGTCCGGTTTTTTATCGGGGAGTCAGAGTGGGGAAGGGAGGAAAATTATTCAGGATCTTTAAATTTAGGACAATGGTGCCCAATGCCGAAAAACTGGGAGGGCCGTCCACTGCCGGAGATGATCCGCGTTTAACAAAATTAGCTCCATTTCTTAAAAAATATCAGCTTGACGAGCTACCCCAACTTATCAATGTGCTGAAAGGTGATATGAGTTTGGTTGGCCCCAGGCCGGAAGTGCAAATGTATGTTGATATGATGTCAGAAGAAGAAAGAAAAAGTATTTGTTCTATCCGTCCCGGGATGACGGATTGGGCGTCACTGTGGAATTTTCATGAAGGCGAAACACTACAAAGCAGTTCTGATCCGGAAAGAACATATCTGGAGAAAATAAGGCCGGAGAAAATAAGGCTGCAATTAAAATACGCCAAAGAGCATTCTTTTTGGGTGGATTTAAAAATAATATTTCAAACCGTAACCAAAATATTCAAATAATTTATATGGAAAAAGCCTTACTGAAAAATCTTTACTATAGAATGGTTAAAATTCGCGCTTGCGAAGAGAGCTTTGTTGAGCCGATCTTAAACGGAGAAATAAAATGTCCGGTTCATCTTTGTACCGGACAAGAAGCTACTGCCGTCGGCATTTGTTCAGCCTTGAGAAAAGACGATTATGTTTTTGGCAATCATCGTTCCCATGGTCATTATTTGGCTATGGGCGGAGAGGTCAAGTCTTTAGTTGCCGAGATCTACACCAAAAAAAGTGGTTGTTCCAAGGGTCGGGGAGGATCAATGCATATCACCGCCAAAGAGCAGGGCTTTGTCGGTTCCGTTCCCATCGTGGCCGGAACAATTTCTTTGGCTTTGGGAGCGGCTTTGGCAGCAAACGTTAGGAAAGAACCAAAGGTTGCCGTCAGTTTTTTTGGCGATGGAGCGACCGGAGAGGGAACCCTATATGAGTCGCTTAATTTCGCGGCTCTCAAGAAATTGCCGATTATTTTTGTCTGCGAGAATAATCTTTATTCCACTCATTTGCCGGTCAAAGAAATTCGGCCGGAGCGACCCATTTTTGAAATCGCCCGGCCTTTTGGGATAGCCACTAGCCAGGTTGACGGCAATGACGTTTTAGCGGTTTTTCAGGAAGCAAATAAAGCGGTGGAGCTTTGCCGCCAGGGGAAAGGCCCTTTTTTTATAGAATGCCTGACTTATAGGATGCGGGGGCATGTCGGGCCCAATGACAATATCCAGGGAGACCAGACTGACATTAGGCCTCAGTCGGAAATAGAAGAATGGAAGAAAAAAGATCCCATAAAAAGATTTGAGAAAATGCTTTTAGAAGAGAAGATTTTAGAAGAAAAAGAATTAGAAGAGATTAAACAAGGAATAAAAAAAGAAGTGGCTGACGCCCATAAGCTTGCTAATGAGGATATCCGTCCTCGTTCAGAAACTCTTAATAAATATGTCTTTAAATAAAAGAAAATTATCATACGGATTGGCAATCAACGAAGCAATGAGTCAGCTGATGAGAAAGGACCCGTCTGTTTTGCTGTTAGGACAGGGAGTCAAAAGCCCTTGGTATGTCGGAGCCACTTGCAAGGGTTTAGCGCAGGAATTTGGCGGGGACAGGGTTATTGACACGCCGATTTCGGAAAACGCAATGACTGGAGCCGCTGTCGGCGCCGCTATCGTCGGCATGAGGTCAGTAATTCTCTATCCGCGGATGGATTTCATGCTTTATGCCATTGATTCGATTGTTAACGAAGCGGCCAATTGGAGTTATGTGCTTGGCGGCGCTTCGTCTGTTCCGATAGTGATTTGGGGAATTATCAATAGGAAAGGAGAGCAGGGGGCGCAGCATGCCCAGGCCCTGCAAACTATGTTTGCCCATATTCCGGGGTTGAAAGTGGTTATCCCCAGCACTCCTTATGATGCTAAGGGTCTCTTAATAGCCGCCATTCAAGATGATAATCCGGTAGTCTATATTGATGACCGCTGGCTTTACGGGCTTGAGGGAAATGTGCCGGAAGAAATATATACTGTTCCCATTGGCAAGGGAGTTGTCAGGAGAGAGGGAAAAGATGTCACTATTGTAGGGACATCATATATGGCGCTAAAAGCCGTTAAAGCGGCAGAAATTTTAGAAGCGGAGGGAATTGACGCGGAAGTAATTGATTTGCGCTCTTTAAAGCCGATTGACGAAGATATCTTGTTTGCTTCAGTTAAAAAAACAGGCAGATTGGTTATTGCGGACGGAACTTGGAAAAGCTATGGGGCCGCGGCTGAAATTTCCGCCTTGGTTGCAGAAAACATTTTTGAATATTTAAAAACGCCGATTAAGCGGGTAACTTTGCCTGATCTTCCTGCTCCGGCCAGCCGAACCTTGGAACAAGCCTATTATCCCGGTGAAAAGGAAATTATAGCGGCAGTGAAAGAAATAGTAAAAAATAATCATTAATTTATTTTATATGCCTAATGAAGTTAGATTTGTAAATTATTCACTCCAATACCAAAACCTGAAAAAAGAAATAGACGCTGCCATGGAAGATGTTCTTAATAGGGGAGACCTGATTCTTCGTCAAGACGTGGAAGAATTTGAAAACAGTGTCGCCTCTTTTATCGGAGTAAAGCACGCGGTTTCTCTTAATAGCGGGACTGATGCCTTGATCTTTGCCCTGATGGCTGCGGGAATCGGTCCGGGAGACGAAGTCATTACCGTGTCCCATACTTTTGTGGCCAGCATTTCCTGCATTGTCCATTGCCAGGCCACTCCTGTTTTAATAGAGGTGGGAGAAGACTTTAATATGGATGCGGACAAACTGGAACAAGCCATAACTCCCAAAACCAAAGCTATTATACCGGTTTACCTTAACGGACGAATGTGTGATATGGAAAAGATTATGGCTATTGCCGAAAAGCATAATTTGATTGTGGTTGAAGACTCGGCCCAGGCGTTAGGAGCCAAATTTAAGGGAAAGTCTTCTGGTTCTATTGGCTTGGCCGGCTGTTTTAGTTTTTATCCCGCCAAGATTCTGAATTGTTTCGGGGATGGGGGAATGCTGACAACCAATAATCCGGAGATAGCGGAAAGAGCCACTCTTTTAAGAGACCACGGACAAAAAACCAAGACTGAAATTCTTTGTTATGGCTTCACCAGCAGGCTGGATAATCTGCAGGCAGCTGTTTTAAACATCCGGCTTAGACGCCTGCCGGAAAACATCAGGAGAAGAAGGGAAATAGCCGAGATTTATAATAATAAGCTGGCTGATATTCCGGAGATAAAACTTCCACCTGCTCCAGACGACCATTATTTTGATGTTTATCAAAATTATGTGCTCAAAGCCCAGAAAAGAGATGAACTTTTTGCTTACTTAAAAGAGAAGGGGGTGGAAACCTTGATTAAAGACCCGATTCCCAACCATTGGCAGCCAGGGCTTAATCTTTCCCATTTTGTTCTTCCTTACACCGAACAGCTGGCCAAAGAAGTTATTTCTTTGCCAATGTATCCGGAACTGACTAATGAGCAGGTGGATTATGTGATTAATTGTGTTCATGGTTTTTATTCAGGACAATAAATAAATGATTAAATCTTTTTTAAATATCTTTAGGAGAACAAGAAAAATCAGAGCAATGTTTTTTGTTTTTTCGGACATTGTTTTGATTATTTTTGCTGTTTGGCTGGCTTTTATTCTAAGATTTGAAGGAGAAGTTCCCGCCCAGTATTTTGAAGGCGCTATTCAGCTTACGGCTATCTTGGTTTTAGCTTTTACTCTTTTTTCTTTTTATCTTTTTCGTCTTTACTCTTTTACCTGGTCTTATGTCAGCACCCAAGAACTGATCTCTTTAGTAAAAGCATTGACTTTAGCTTTTTTGGGTATAGGGGCTGCTTTTTTTGCCTTGCGGACGCATTCTGTTTTCATTAGCTATCCGCGCTCTATTTTTCTTATCAGCTATCTTTTAATATTTATTCTTTCCGGAGGAATTCGTTTTTCTAAAAGAATTTATCTGCAAGCTTTCAAGATCAAAGAAAC
>JAUVEE010000031.1 GCA_030594935.1 bacterium | reverse complement strand
GGGAAGACTTGCCATTCAGCCATCGTGGCCAGAGAATTGGGCATACCTTGCATCGTGGGGACAAAAAATGCCACCAGCCTTTTAAAAACCGGGCAGGTTATAACCGCCGACTGCACTCAAGGCCTTAATGGCAGAGTTTATCAGGGCAAAGTTCCTTTTGAAGTCAAGAAATACGATTTGAAGAAAGTTCCCAAGCTCAAAACCAAGATAATGATTAATATTGCCGCTCCGGAAATTGCCTTTAAAACTTCTTTTTTACCTAATGACGGAGTAGGCTTGGCCAGAGAGGAGTTTATCATCGCGGAAAAGATCAGGATTCATCCTTTGGCCTTGTATCATTATGACAAATTATTAAACTTTGGGTCTCGGGCTAAAATAGCGCCGATTCTTAAAGAAATTAAATAAATTACTGTAGAGCATCAGAATAAAAGAGATTACTTTGTCAAAGAACTAGCCGAAGGAGTGGCCCAAATCGCGGCGGCTTTTTATCCCAAGAAAGTTATTGTCCGGCTTTCAGATTTTAAAACAAACGAATACAAGAACTTAATCGGGGGAGAGCTGTTTGAAGGAGAAGAGGCAAACCCCATGATGGGATTCAGGGGAGCTTGCCGCTATCTGGATAAAGGCTATCAGCCGGCTTTTAAAATGGAATGCCAGGCAATCAAAAGAGTAAGGGAAGTATTCGGCTTAACCAATGTGGCTGTTATGATTCCTTTTTGCCGGACAGTCGCGGAAGGAAAGCAGGTTTTGGGCTTGATGAAAAAATTCGGGTTGGCTAAAAGAAAGAAGGGGCTGGAGGTTATCGTGATGTGCGAGATTCCGGCCAATGTGATTTTGGCTGATGAGTTTTTAGATATTTTTGACGGTATGAGCATTGGCTCCAACGATTTAACCCAGCTCTCTTTGGGTCTGGACAGAGACAATGCCAACATCGCCTATATCGGAGATGAGCGCAACGAGGCGGTGAAAAAAATGATAGCTGAAGTGATTAAAGTATGCAAGAGAAGAAAGAAATATATCGGAATTTGCGGCGAAGCGCCTTCAACTTATCAGGACTTTGCTCAATTTTTGACGGAGCAGGGCATTGAATCAATGTCCCTGAATCCTAATACGGTAATTAAAACTATTTTAAATTTAGCTAAATAAATTTATGATTCAAACTTTAAAAGAACATTTAGAAACGACAGACAGCGAGCTCGCTTCTTTGATTATCAAAATAGGCGAGATCGCGGAAATTATTAGTGCTGAGCTTCCTTATCGTCGGGGCAAAGCTGACACCAAAAATGTTTTCGGCGAAGTGCAGCTGGTGGCTGACAAATGGGCGGACGAATGCTTGATTGAGGAACTAAAAAAAACAGGCATAGTCAAGACAATAGTGTCAGAAGAGCATCCGGACATAGTGAAGATTAATGAGCAGGGAAAATATAATGTCACTTTAGACCCTTTGGACGGTTCTTCAAATATTGAAACCAATAATTCAGTGGGAATAATAGTGGGGATATATAAGAAGGATTTGCCAACCCAGGGGAAGCACCAGGTGGCCGCAATGTACATCTTATACGGTCCGATGATAACCTTGGTTTACACGGCCCGCAACGGGGTTCACGAATTCTTGCGCACCAAAGAAGGCTTTATTTTAAAAGAAGAGAACATTAAACTGCCCGAGCCGGGTCAATTATACGGCATTGGCGGGTTGCGCAAGGAGTGGCAGCCAAAATTTAAAGAATATGTTGAAGAACTGGAAGCAAAGGGTTCTAAATTAAGGTATGGCGGAGCTTTTGTGGGAGATTTTAACCAAGTGCTTCATTACGGAGGGATATTTTCCTATCCGGCTTTGATCACTAAGCCGCAGGGAAAATTAAGATTGCTGGTTGAAGCCTTTCCTATGTCTTTAATAATTGAACAAGCCGGCGGAGCTTCAAGCAACGGAGAAAAATCAATTTTAGAAATTGAGCCCAAAGATTTAAACCAGAGAATTCCGGTTTATGTGGGCAATAAAGAGTTTATTAAAAAAATAGAAAAATTATAATTAAAATAAATAAAATTATGAAAAAAACAGACGTCAAAGTTCCCTTGGATGTGCCTAAAAAGTTTCAGGCAAAATATGTTAAAAATTATCTGGATATCACCCGGAATTCGGGAAAACTGATGCTTTTCGCTGGAGACCAAAAGCTAGAGCATCTTAACAATGATTTTTACGGCGAAGGGATTCACCCTGATGATGCGGATCCCGAGCATCTTTTCCGGATTGCCAGTAAGGCCAAGATTGGCGTTTTTGCCGCCCAACTGGGGCTTATCGCCAAATATGGCGGGAATTATAAGCAAGTTCCTTATTTAGTGAAGCTTAACTCTAAAACAAATTTAATAAAGACCGCTCAGCAAGATCCCTATAACGACAATATAACCGAAGTCGCCCAAGCGGTTGAATTTCAAAAGAATTCAGGATTGAAAAATTTAGCGGTGGGGTTTACTATTTATCTAGGAAGTGAATATGAAAGGGAAATGCTGAAAAAAGCGGCCCAGGCGGTTTATCAAGCCCATCAGCATGGTTTACTAACAGTTCTCTGGATTTATCCGCGAGGAAAAGCAGTGGCTGATGAAAAAGACCCCCACTTAATCGCCGGAGCCACCGGAGCAGCGGTTTGTTTAGGGTCTGATTTTGTTAAGATCAACTATCCCAAGCAAGCGGGCAAAGAATCGAAAGAAATTTTTAAAGAAGCAGTGGCCGCTGCCGGCAGAACAGGAGTTGTTTGCGCCGGCGGTTCTTCTACGGATGTGGAAGCTTTTCTCCAACGGCTTCACGACCAGATAAACAGCGGCGCTTGCGGCAATGCCACCGGAAGGAACATCCATCAAAAAAGCCTTAATGAAGCAATCAACATGTGCAATGCGATCTATGCGGTGACCGTGGAAGGAAAAACAGTTAAACAGGCTTTACAGATTTATCAGAAATAACTTGCTTTTTTCCGGGAAAATGGTAAACAGATATTATTGTTATTCAAATAATAAATTTTAATTATGTCAGTTCTCACAGCAAAACCCAGAGACAAAAAAGAAACATTAGCGACCCTTAGAAAAGAAGGCTTTTTGCCTCTTGTCTTGTATGGGGTAAAGACAAAAAACTTGGCTTTAAAAGTTGATTTAAAAGAGTTTAAAAAAATTTACCAGGAAGCGGGAGAAAGTTCTTTAATTTCTTTAAAGATTGAAGGAGATAAAGAAGAATCAATGGTTTTGATCCACGATACTCAATTTCATCCGCTAAGCGACGAAATAATCCATGCTGATTTGTACAAGCCGGACTTGAAAAAGGAAACCGAAGCCGCTGTTCCTTTGGAATTTATCGGAGAATCTTTGGCAGTGAAGAATTTAGAAGGAACTTTGATTAAGAATATCCAGGAAGTTGAAGTTAAGGCCTTGCCTCAAAATCTTCCTCATGAAATTAGAGTGGATGTGTCCAAGCTGGAGACATTTGAAGATAATATTTTAATTAAAGATTTGGTTCTTCCCGAGGGAGTAGAGGTTTTAAAAGACGAAGCGGAAATAATAGTTTCAGTTGCTCCTCCGACTAAAGTAGAGGAAGAGCTGGAGAAACCGATTGAAGAAAAAGTGGATGAAGTAGAGAAGGTGGAAGAAAAGAAGGAGGAAGAAGAGGAAGGAGAAGAGGAAGAAAAATAATTGGTTTTAGTTAAAACATATGTTTTTTCGCTTTTCAAAATCAATTTTGATATTTAGTTTATTGCTGGCTTTAATGTTGCCGGCTTTTGCTATTCTAGCCCAAGAAAATCTGGAAACAGCTTGCTCTTTAAGTAATATTGAAGAGCAAGAAAATATTTTATCTCGGGATGATTACCAAAAGTTACTGGAAAAATGCCAGGATTATTATGAAGAAGAAAGCATTAGGATTGAACAGGATTTAACCAAAACCAGCCAGGAAAAGAAAACCTTAAAAAACCAAATCTACACTCTGGGGACTAAAATCAAAAACTTGGATTATCAAATTTATCAAAGCAGTCTAATGATTGAAGATTTGGGCTTACAGATTGAGGACACGGAAACTTCTATTGATAAGACTTCTTCCGAAATTGAAGACTCTAGGGACAAATTAGCGAACATTTTAAGAACAATTCACAGAGAAGACCAA
The DNA here is from genome assembly GCA_030594935.1 of bacterium. Taxonomy (GTDB): domain Bacteria; phylum Patescibacteriota; class Minisyncoccia; order Minisyncoccales; family JAGLPU01; genus JAGLPU01. The sequence goes on along the minus strand of JAUVEE010000031.1, from coordinate 3,775 downwards.
AAATCAATCGTAGAAGTGTTTTTTGCCGAAGAGGAGCTTTCTGATTTTTTTAATGATTTAGTTGCTTTAGAGGCATTAAATATCGAAAGCAAGGAGTTGTTGGAAAACGTAAAGGATTTAAAATACTATTTAGAAAATCAAAAAACTTGTTTGGACGGAGAAAAATTAGGGCTGGAAAAAACAGTAGCCATCAATAGTATTCAGAAAATAGAAAATGCCAACACAAAAAAAGAGCAAGAAGGGCTGCTGGAAATGACTGAAGCGGAATATCAGAAATTTCTAGCGGAGAAAGACGAAACAGAAAAAGCGGCCGCGGAAATTTCCGCCCGGATTTTTAAATTAGTGGGCGTGCCTGACGCGCCGACTTTTGGCGAAGCCATTAGTATTGCCAAGCTTGTTACCGACAGGGTTAAAATTCGGCCGGCTTTCCTGCTGGCTATAATCAGCCAGGAATCCGCTCTGGGCAGAAATGTCGGGCAGTGCTATATAACCAATGAAATAACCGGCGGCGGGATTTATAAAAGCGGCAAGCCGGTGGATCGGATTATACATTATACCCGTGATTTGCCGATTTTTCTGGAAATAACAAAAAAATTGGGAATGGATTCTGCTAAAACGCCTGTTTCCTGTTGGATTCCGAACTGTATAAGAAATTCATCTTTTTGCGGAGCTTCAGTGGACAGCAGCGGAAAGATTAATTGTTATAAGAGCGGATATGTGCCTTTCGGCTTTGGGGGAGCAATGGGCCCGGCGCAGTTTATCCCCAGCACTTGGGCATTGTTTGAAGATAGGGTGAAAGCCCATACTGGCAGCGAAATTCCCAATCCCTGGAACATAAAAGACGCTTTTACCGCTTCAGCCTTATATTTGTATGATTTGGGCGCCAGCGCTCAGACCAGAACAAAGGAAGCTAATGCCGCCTCCCGCTACTATGGAGGTTCTAGCAGCTATGCTCGGCAAGTGGCTAACCGCGCTGATTGTATTCAGGCTTTTATGGATAACGGAACCATGTCTTCCTATTGCAACGGTTTAATATTTTAACAATAATGAGTGGAATTTTCATTAACAAAAAATAGCCCACTAATGAGCTATTTCCAACCATGTTCCTATACTGGGTGTCCCAGTCACGCCGCCGTCCGGCGACAGTTCGGAATACAGGTTTCTGTATTTTTATATTATTATAGCTTGTCTTAGTTGTTAATCTGTTTTTTATTCTGCTAATCCTTTTTTCAGAGCTTCTGCTATTTGGTCCATTTCTCCGGCCATAATCTTTTCAATATTATGCCAGTTCTTTTTGATGCGGTGGTCAGTGATTCTGTCTTGAGGAAAATTATAGGTTCTTATTTTCTCCGCTCTTGTTCCCCAGCCGACTTGGGATTTTCTGCTGCCGGCGCATTTTTCTTCTTCCTCAATCTGTTTCTTTTCCAACAGTCGCGCTTCCAAAATAGCCATAGCGTTTTCTTTATTTGCCAGCTGGTTTCTGGCGGTTTGGGAAGCTACCACCATTCCCGTGGGCAGATGGGTGATTCTGATGGCTGTTTCCCGTTTGTTCACATTTTGTCCTCCCGGTCCGGAAGATTTGAAAATGTCAATTTTTAAATCATCCGGCCTTATATTTATCTCCGCTTTTTTGGGCCGGAGCATGATCGCCACAGTGGCGGTGGAAGTGTGAATCCGACCGTTTTTTTCAGTTTCCGGTATTCGCTGAACGCGATGGACTCCTCCTTCGTATTTAAGAGAAGAGAAGACATCGTCGCCCTTGATTTCAAAGCTTATCTCCTTAGTTCCGCCAATTTCGTTGCGGGAGGAATTTAAAACCTTTTCTTGCCAGCCTTTAATTTGAGCATAGCGGGAATACATCCGGTAAAGATTGGCCGCGAATAAGGCCGCTTCATCTCCTCCGGTGCCGGCTCGAATTTCCACAATTATCGTGTTGTTCTTTTTTGTTTCTCCGGATGCTTCTTCTTCAGGATTTAATTCATTTTCCAGCCAGGCTTCCAGATTCTTTTGTTTAATAAGCAGAGAATTTAATTCTTCCTGGGCCAGGCTGGAGAATTCCGGGTCCTCCTTGGCGCTTAAAATTGCTCTGTTTTCTTCAATTTGGTTTTTAATCTCTTTAATCTCTTTTTCTTTTTCTATGATTTTTTCCAAAAAGGTCTTTCTTTTGGAGAATTCTTCAAATTTTTCCCAATCAGAAATAAGCTCAGGATCGCTGAGCTTATTTAGTATTTCATCATATTCCTTTTTAAGTTCGCTAATGCTAGGCATTATTTTTTGCTTTTTTCCCTCGTTTTCTTGACTTTAACGTCCTGCTTTTTTGCCAATCTTTTCTTATATCTTTCCACTCTTCCCATAGTGTCCATGATCTTTGTCTTTCCGGTATAGAAAGGATGACATTGAGAACACACTTCAGTTTCAATGAATTCTTTAGTGGAACCGAGATCAAAAGTGTTTCCGCAGGCGCACTTGGCAGTTGCCTTGCTGTAATATTTGGGATGAATATCTTTTTTCATATTTCTTATATTAGCAGAAACCTTTAAGAAAATCAATACTTGCCTCTTGATTATTTTTTTTGATATGATATATTAAATTCATTATGACAACAATTAAAGACACAAAAGAGCTTGCCAAAAAAAGCTCTAGTGCAACTTGTGATTTCGGCATTGATTTGGAAGAAATGCTGAAAGCGGGAGTTCACTTTGGGCACCGTGCTTCCCAAACTCATCCCAAAATGAAGCCTTATATCTACGGAGCAAGAAACGCTGTTCATATTATTAACCTGGAAATCACAGCGGAAAAGTTGAAGGAGGCTTTAATGTTTGTTCAAAAACTTGTTGCCGAAGAAAAAGAATTAATTTTAGTGGGAACAAAAATTCAAATTAAGAAAATAGCCAAAGATTTTGCTGAAGAATGCGGGATTGCCTATATCACCGAAAGATGGATTGGAGGGACCTTCACCAATTTCGAAACCATTAAAAAGAGAGTGGATTACTTTAAAGAACTGGAAAAGAAAAAGGCAGGGGGGGATTTGGAAAAGTATAAGAAGAAAGAACAAATTAAAATAGAGAAAGAACTGGAGAAGCTTAGAGTAAAATTTGAAGGAATTAAGAATATGGAGAAACTTCCTTACGCTATTTTTGTTTTAGACGTTAGAAAGGACAGTTTGGCCGTTAAGGAAGCGAAGATAAAAGGAGTAAAGGTGATTGGGTTGGTTGACACTAATATTGACCCTGGTTTAGTTGATTATCCTATTCCGGCAAATGACGATGCTCTTAGTTCAATAAACTATATTTTAGAAAAAACCAAGGAAGCGATATTGGGAGCGAAGCAAGCGGCAAAAAAAGAAAGCAAATAATTTATTATGGTTAATATTGAACAAATAAAACAATTGCGCGAAGAAACAGATGTTTCTTTTATGCAATGCAAAAAAGCTATTGAAGAAGTAAATGGAGACGTTGAAGCGGCTAAAGAGGTTTTGCGCAAGTGGGGCTCTCAATTGGCTCAAAAGAAATCAGATAGAGAAGTAAGCCAGGGAGTTATCGGAACTTATGTCCATCCCAACGGAAAAATCGGGGTAATGCTGGAGTTGCTTTGCGAGTCAGACTTTGTGGCCAAATCAGACGGTTTCAAGGAACTGGCTCATGAAATTTGCCTGCAGATTGCCGCTACTAAGCCTTTGTATTTAAAGGCGGAGGATATTCCGGCCGAAGTCTTGGAAAAAGAGAAGGCGATATATCAAGAACAGATGAAAGATGAAGACAAACCCAAAGAAGTT
>JAUVEE010000072.1 GCA_030594935.1 bacterium | reverse complement strand
CGGAAATGATATTTGTGAAGTCGGGGAAGATTGTCTTACTTGCGTTGATTGCGCTGTTTGTCCTTATTGTAATCCTCCGGGAGTTACTCCGGAAGGTTGTGGTCTTCCTGGTGCTAATGGTATTTGTGAATGGGGAGAGACCTGTCTTCATCCTGATTGTCCCTGTCCGGGTGGCGGTGTTTGCTTAAAAGATCCGGGAAATCCTCTTTTTTTTCTAAGTTGTTTCAGTGCTGCTGTTTGCGGAAATGATAATTGTGAAGCCGGGGAAGATTGCCTTATTTGTCCCGCTGATTGCATATGTGCTGATTGTGATCCTGCTGATCCGGCAGCTGATGCTTACGGCTGCGTCTTTTCTACTATTGCCACAACAAGTATTACTTCTACTATAAACGCCGCTAATTTTGGAGAATTTGTAGAAAACATTATTAATTTCATCTTTTACTTTGCCCTGGCTTTTGTCCCCATTCTCCTTATAATCGCCGGATTTTACTTTACCACCGCCGGAGGAGATGTTAGTAAAATTACCACTGCCAAGAATATAGCCGGCTGGACCATAGCTGGAATGCTTACTGTTTTATTTGCCAAAGGGATAATTGAAGTGATAAAATCAATATTAGAGGTTGCTTAATTTTTCTAATTAGTTTAAAATTGATAAAAGACTTAAAGGTCGAAGATAATATTAAAAATTTACCCCGTTAAATTCCCGCTACGGCGGGACCTGCAGAGCAGGATTTAACTAGGGTGAAGATAAAAAGAAAAACATGAAAAAACTTACTTTGATTTTGATTGCCCTTATAATGTTATTGGCTCCGTTGATGGCTTTTGGACAAACTCCGCCTGCAGAGGTAACACAATGCACAATGAGGCATGACCTTGTTGGCTTTACTGGTTTTACTTGTCCTGCCGCTGGCGTTGCTTGTCCGTTTGACGATCCTGTTCTTACTTGCGGAGCTTGTTGTTTGCTGGATACCATTTACACTATTACCGACTGGATATTTTTTATAGTAGCCGCTTTAGTAACCATTATGGTGTTACTGGGAGGCTATAATCTGATTACTGCCGGAGGAGATCCAGCCAAGGTGGATAAAGGAAAACAATATGTGCTTTGGGCATGTATCGGATTTATCGTAGCTTTAGCAGCTAAAGCTATTCCTTCTGTCGCCAGAGCGATTATTGGAGTATAGAGCTGAATTTCATTGATACAGAATCAAACCCCGTTTAAACGGGGTTTGATTTTTTTATTAAAAAAGATATAGTAAATAACAGAACTTGCCGCGGTGGTGAAATTGGCAGACACGCTGGGTTTAGGACCCAGTGGGAGCAATCCCTTGAGAGTTCGAGTCTCTCCCGCGGCACAACTTAACTACTCTTTTTCTGCGATAGCTATTTTTCTTTTGCTTTCGTTTTTGGTTTTAGGGATGGTGATGGTTAAAATGCCGTCTTTTATCGCCGCTTCGGCTTGGATATTATTGATTTCTTCCGGCAGAATCGCTTGGCGGGAAAATGGCCCCCAGTAGCATTCCTGGTAAAGGTATTTTCTGGGGAGGTCAGATTCTTGTATTTTTGGTTTTTTCCTGTTTCCCGCTATGGTCAACATATTGTTTTCAATGTAAACATCCAGCTCTTCTGTTTTTATTCCGGCAATAGTGGATTGGATCACGATTTCGGAATCGGTTTCGTAAACATCGATTGCCAATTCTCCTTCCGGTTTAAACCATTCTTTAGGTTCGGTCATTTCCGCGGATTTTGTTTTTTTAAAAAAAGAAATCATATTTTACAGACACTGGCCATTTTTTTGAGTTTTCTAAAGCGGGAAAAAACAAAGGCGCCCAGATAAATTAAAATAATAGCGGGAATAGCGATTTTAAATATCCCTTCAATGTTTATTATAGAGAAATTAAAGAGTCCGTGCAAGAAAGTGGCCAACAATATTCCGGTAAGGAACAATCTGACTTGGACTATTTTTCTGCGTTCGTAAAAAGATAAAGCCAGGAAATAGCCTATTGTTCCGGAGCATAAGGCGTGCAGGAATATTGCTCCTAAGAAGCGGAAAATATTTACTTCTAAAGCGGCGGAAAGGCTATTGGCGAAGGGGAACAGGGCTAGAATGTTTTCCAGTCCGGCAAAGCCCAGTCCGGCAATAATCATATAGAGCATAACGTCAGTTGGTTCGTCAAATTCCTGGTCTTTTAAGGCTTTTCCTTTCACGACTAAATATTTAAAAAATTCTTCAATAAAGGCTACTCCAATGAAAGTTTTCAAAACGGTTATGAGGAAAGGAGAGAGGAGTATATCGAATGTTTCAAAATATTCTTCAATTCCCATTTCCACTAAAAGCGTGGGGATAGTGGCTAGCGCCCCCCAGAAGAAAACTTTCAAGATCATTCCGTTTGATTCCGGGTGAGCGTCTTTGCGCAAAAATATTAACAGCCAAATCAGGCTGGGAACAAGACCGAAAATGATCAGCAAAACAGTGGGAATAGTAATATTATCCATAATTAATTTATTTTAAGGTTGGCGTCGGCTTCAAGGCTGCGCCAAGCTTTAG
>JAUVEE010000002.1 GCA_030594935.1 bacterium | reverse complement strand
AGTCGCTTCAATCAGGAATATGTTCAAGAATCCCAGTCCCAAAATTAATTGCCAGTCAAAGAAAGTCAAAGGAACGGTCTTAAGGAGATTTTGCAGGAAAGGAAGGTATAGCGCGGCCAGCAATGACAGGACGCAGAAGAGCCAGCCGACAATCAATAGTTTATTGGAAAAAGGATTTATATGCCAAAGGTTTCTCTTTAAGCTCTTGCAGGAAAAAAGATAGAAAAGAGAATCAATGGTTAAGCCGGCGAATATTATTGATTGGATGTGGGGCACGTCGTATCCGGAATAGCTTATCAGCCAGTAAAGCAGTCCCAGAAGAAGGGCGTCTGTGATAAAACCAATGATAAAAATCAGCGTTTTCATTTCTCGAGTCAGCAGAGGAATATCACGGCCCTGGGGCTTTTGCTTCATTATGCCCTTTTCCTTCGGCTCAAAGGCCAAACAGAGGCTGAGAGGACCGTCCTCGATCAGGTTCACCCATAAAATTTGCACGGCCGTAATCGGCAAGTGCCAATGGAAAGCAAGGCTCACTCCCACCAAGATAACTTCAGTAAAGCTGTCGGAAAGCAGATAGGTTATTATTTTTCTCACATTATCAATAATTGCTCTTCCTTCTTCCACGGCCGCCACGATAATATTAAAGGAGTTTGAAAGCAGGATCAGGTCGGATGTTTCCTTGGCCACATCCGTTCCCGAACCAAGAGCAATGCCGATATCAGCTTTTTTAAGCGCCGGAGCGTCATTTATGCCGTCTCCGGTCATGGCCACCACTTCTCCTTTCTCCTGCCAGGCCTTAACAATCTTTATTTTATGGCGCGGTTCAACCCGGGCGTAAATTTCAATGTTTCTTACTCTCTCGGCAAACTCTTTGTCGGATAATTCGTCCAGCTCTTCTCCTTCAATAATGTTTTCCTCTTTAATTCCGAATTCCAGCTGTTGGGCGATAGCCCGGGCGGTCAGCTTATGGTCTCCGGTAATGATAATAGGCTTCATCCCCGCCTGGCGGCAGAGCTTAAGCGCGGCTTTGACTTCCGGCCGCAAAGGATCTGACAGTTCCAGTAAAGCGGTAAACTCCAGATCAACCAGGTCTTTTTCGTCAATATCCGATTTATTGGTTTTTTTAACGGCAAAAGCCAAGGTGCGAAAGCCCAAGCCGGCTATTTTATCTATTTCTTTTTTCCAGGTTTCTTTTTCTTTTTCCGTCAGCTTGCAGAGCTGAAGGATTTTTTCCGGCGCCCCCACTGCCAGAAGAAAGTTTTCCTTGGCTGATAATTTGACCAGAGTGGCGGACATCCTTTTCTTATTATCAAAAGGAATTTCGTCCAGCTCCGGCATTTTTTTGCTCAGCTCTTCTTTTTTAAAGCCGGCTGCCAGGCCGAAAGAAAGCAAAGCCCTGTCAGTCAGTTGTCCGCTCAACTTCCATTCTTGCGGAGGAGCTTCGGGATTTTCCACAAAAGCTTTATTGCATAAGGCGGCAATCTTAAAAACCAAATTTTTGTCTTTAAATCCCTTCCCAAAAACTTTTTTGGGAACAATAAAGTCTGTCACTCTTATCTTTCCCTGAGTCAGAGTTCCGGTTTTGTCAGTGGCAATCACCGAGGTGCTTCCCAGAGTTTCAGCCGCCAGCAGATTTCTCACTAATCCTTTCTTCTTCAATATTCTTTGCATTCCCAAGGCTAAAATCACGGTCATGGCTATTGGCAGTCCTTCGGGAATGGCGGCCACGGCCACGGCTATGGCCGTAGTGAACATTTTTTCGAATCTTGCTATCGGTTCAAGGTCGGTTAAAGTGAACATTCCTTCTATAAAAATAAAGAAACAGATAAAAGCGATAACAATGCCGATTATTTTGCTGAAATGGGACAGTTTTTTTTGCAAGGGAGTTTCTCTTTCTTTTGTTTCTTCCACTATTCCCGCTATTTTTCCTATTTCCGTCCGCATGCCGGTGGAAGTCGCTATTGCTTTAGCGTTGCCTTCTTCAATAATTGTGCCCAGATAGACCATATTGTCCCGATCAGCCAGAGGAACTTTTTCATCTAAGATTTCGATATGTTTTTTAGCTGAAAGCCATTCTCCGGTTAAGGCCATTTCATTGATTTTCAGGTTGTGCGCTTCTATTATTCTGCCGTCCGCCGGCACTTTGTCGCCGGAATTCAAGATAAAAACATCACCGTAAACAAGCTCTTCCGAGCTGATAACCTGAGTCTTTCCTTCTCTGATAACCTGGGCGTGCTGCTGGACTATTTTTTTCAGTTCTTTTAAAGTCTGGGAAGCTTTTTTCTCTTGGAAATAGCCGACAACGCTGTTGAGAAAAACAGCGCTGAAAATAACAATGGTGTCGGTGTAGTTTTTAAAGATTAAAGTGGCGACTCCGGCAATCAGCAGGATGTATATCAGCGGGCTTCTCAGCTGTTCTAAAAACATCCTCAAATTTGATAAGGGTTTTTCTTCCTGGAGTTTGTTTTTGCCGAACTCTTTTTGCCGCTTTTCTATTTTTTCTTTGTCTAGTCCTTGTTCAGTGTCGGTCCTTAATATTTCTGCGACCTTACTGGTGGCTAAGTTATGCCAAAGTATCTTTTCCATTGCTTTATTTTAGCTTTTTACCTTAAAAAAAACAAGTTAGCTTAATTTAACAAAAAAAGAGATAAATTTAACAAAAAAACAAGCCGAAGCTTGTCAAATTGTGACCTTAACGGGAGTCGAACCCGTGTTTTCGCCGTGAGAGGGCGACGTCCTGGGCCACTAGACGATAAGGCCATTTGAGCTTTTTTATCACAAAAATCAAAGGTTGTCTATAAAGATTTTAAGGAGGTCGAGATTTCAACCAGGTTTATATCCAGTATCGTTGCCGCGGCAGCGGCAGCCAGAGCGCCATAGATCTGTTTTTCCTCTTTGGTGTTTTTCAGCCAAATGGGAACAATGTTTCCTTTGTAGCTCAATTTAAAATTAACTCCGGAGTTGATTGAAACGTTAACGGCCTGAAAATCAGCTTCTTCATTGAAGCCAAAGCTTAAATAATGAGCTTTGCTCTCTTCTTTGAATTTTTGGATTGTTTCTTCGTCAGAATTCAAAACCAAATAGCTGCTGTCCTCCAGGTTTTTTATTTCTTTCTCTAATTTGTCTTCTTCCGGACCGTTTATTATCAAGATCGGCAGCCGGGATTTCTCCAAGGCAAAATCAGTTCCTTGAGCGCCGCTTTCCAGGATCAGTATTTCTTTATTCAAAAAATTAGGACTTTTCCCAACCTTGAAATGCGGTCTGAGAACTTGATAAATTGTTTCAGCGATATTTGCCTTTCCTTTGCCCCCGACCACGATGGCTTTGGGCTTTTGCCAGGAAAGGATTGATTTTTCTAAAAAATTAAACATAATTTATTCCTCGTAATCGGGAGGGATTTGATAATAATCAATGATATATTTTGCCAGATCGCGCCAGATGGGCAGGGCCGAATATTCAGCGGTTCTGGTCTCGGGATTGTTAAGCTTGACCAGCATTACGAAGCGCGGATCATAGGCTGGGGCAAAGCCGACAAAAGACTGAATGGTTTCTTCGGAATAGCCGGTCTTGTCAATCCCCAGCGCGGAAAAAGAAATTTGGCTGGTTCCTGTTTTGCCGGCGATATAGTAGCCCGGGATCCGAGCTGCTTTAGAAAAGCCGTTTTCTATTACGCTGACCAGCATAGCAGTAAGTTTGGCGGTGGTTTCCGAAGAAATAACAGGACAAGATTTGATTTCCGGAGACACTTCGGTTTTCTCTCCATTTTCCACAATTACTTCCACTAAATGGGGTTTTACTATTTTTCCTTTATTGGCAATAATGCAGAAGGCTTGGGCTATTTGGATCGGGGTTGCTTCAATCCCCTGGCCGAAGCTGGCAGTGGCAAAGTTTATTTCGTATCCTTTTTTAAGGTTTTGGTTTGAAGAAAAAATCTCTCCGGCCAGGTCTATCCCGGTCGGCTCAAAGAATTTAAACTTTTCAATGTAATCCAAAAAAGTGTCATGAGACATCTGTTTTTCAACGAAGACCGCTCCGGTATTGATTGATTTTTCCAAAACTTTCGTCATTGAGCATTCTCCCCATACTCTGTCATTATAGTTATGAATTGTATGGCCGCCGATTTTGACTGTTCCGGTGTCGTGATAGGTTGTTTCCGGAGTGATTTTTCCTTCGTTCAAAGCGGCAGCCATGGTTATCGGCTTGAAAGCGGAACCGGGTTCATATATTTTTTGAATGGCGCTGTTTTGAAAAGCTTCCAGCTCTTCGGAAGAATATTCGTTGGGATCAAAGCTGGGAAAATGGGCCAAGGTCAATATTTTGCCCGTTGCCGGCTCCATCACTATGATCTGTCCGTCTTTTATATCAAGGCCTTCAAAAGCTTCCGCCAATAATTTTTCCGCCTGATACTGGATATTATAATCAATGCTGAGAATCAGGTCGGCTCCTTCTCTGGCCGTATTGTCTTTTTTGTCAAAGAAAATGGAAAATCCTTTTGAACTTTTCTCACCGGCGACAAACCCCTGCTTTCCCCGGAGAGTTTCATTCCAATACTCTTCTATGCCGTACTGTCCTGACTTTTCTCCGCCCACAAAGCCGATCAAATTGGCGGCAAAGGCTTCCAAGGGGTACCTTCTTCCTTTCTCTTCCCTGAGATAGATTCCGTTTAATTCAGCTTGTTTTAATTCTGCTGTTTCTGTTTTACTGAGCTTGTTTTTAAGCAGTTTGTAAAGACCGTTCTCGTTCAGCTTTTCCAGAAGCAAGCTTTCTTCCAGATCAATAATTTGAGCCAGTTCTCGGGCGGTTTCTTCCTTGTTGGTTATTTCTTGCGGAGAAGCGTAAATCAGCGTCCAGTTTTCATTGATGGCCAGCGGATAAAGATTTCCTTTTTTATCCTGGCAAAGGATTTCTCCCCGCGCTCCTTGTATTTCGGTAAAGAATTTTTGCTGGCCCTTGGCCAGAGCCCGATAGATATCATGCTGCATTACCTGTAAATAAAATAAACGGCCTATTATTGCAAAGCCGAAAAAGATGATTAGAACCAGGATGGAGTTAGCTCGCCACTTGTTCATCTATTCTATTGTCCTTGAGTGTTTCTAGCTATTGCGGTGTCGCCCAGTACTCTGACATAATGTATCTTGCCCACTGCTTCGTAATTTTCTTTGGCCAGCACTTCTGCGTTCTGGGAGAAATTAGAGCTTAAAAGATTTGCCTTTAAGCTTCTGTTCTCTCGGGAAAGTTCAGTGATCTCTTTCTGAGCGCTTCTCACCGAATAAAACTGTTCTGTGATTGCAGTAGTGTGCAGGATAAAAAAGCTCAAAGAGATTATTATGGAAATAAAAACAGCAATAAAACCCGCTTTTAAAAAACAAGTCTTTTGGTTTCTGATCAAGGATTGTATTTTCATTTTATGATTTTTGTCCGACACGCATTTTGGCGCTTCTGGAACGAGGATTAAATTTAATTTCTTCTATTGAAGCCGTGATTGGTTTCTTGGTTATGATTTTTAAAATATTGTCTTTGGCCTTTTCTCTCAGAAAGTTTTTTACGATTCTGTCTTCCAAAGAATGAAATGAGATGATAATTAATTTGCCTTCAGGCTTTAAAATTTCCAAAGCTTGGGGCAGCACTTCTTTTAAGTTTTCCAGCTCCTGATTCGTGGCGATCCTTAAAGCTTGGAATGTCCGGGTGGCGAAATGGATTCTTTTGTGCTGATACCACCCAGGGACCGCTTTCTTGATTGTTTCCACCAGTTCCGTGGTGGCGATGATTGATTTAATTTTTCTTTGCCGAATGATCTCTTTGGCAATCTTTCTGGCGAAGGTTTCTTCCCCGTATTCTTTTAAAATATCCCCTATTTCTTTTTCCGGCCATTGGTTGACGATCTCGGCCGCCGTCAGGCCGTCTTCGGCGTAGCGCATAATCAAAGGTTCGTCTTGCTGAAAGGAAAATCCCTTGCCTGATTCGTCCGTGTGCCAGGAAGAAAAGCCTAGGTCTAACAAGATTCCGGAAATCGGCTGGAAGTTATGCTGCCGAACGATGTTTTTTAAATTAGCAAAATTGCCGCAAACAGGAATCAATCTGTCTTCTTCTAATTTTTTAATGTTTTCCGCTTCCCAGTCTATGCCTAATACTTTCCCCTTTGGTTTGTTTCTTTCCAGAATAGCCAGGCTATGGCCGGCTTCGCCAATAGTGCAGTCAATAAAATTTTCGTTTGCTTGCGGATTTAAATGTTCTAAAACTTCTTCTAATAATACTGGAATATGCATTTTAAATTCCCAGCTCTTTTAATCTTTCGGCCATGTCGCCCATTTCCGTTTCTGTCTTTTGCTTATGTAATTGCCATTTGGCGCTGTCCCAGATTTCTATTTTACTGGAAAGACCCAAAACAGCTATTTCTTTTTTCAAGCCGGCATATTCTTTTAGGTAATCGGGAACCAAAACCCTGCCCAGTTTATCAAGTTCCGCTTCTACGGCTCCGGAAAGCATCATTCTGACGAAACTGCGGGCATCTAATTGCGAGGTTGGCAGGTTATCCAGTTTCTCAACCAATTTCTCCCATTCTTTGGCAGTATAAATCACCAGACAATTCTCTATTCCTTTGGTGATGATTGCCTTTTTCCCTAAATCCTTTCTGAATTTAGCCGGAATAGCCAATCTTTTCTTTTGGTCAATAGTGTATGAGTATTCTCCAATAAACATATTTGTTATCCACAGTCGGGAAATAGTTATTAACACCTTTATCCACAATTCCCCACTACATCTATTATTTTACCCACCTCTAAACATTTGTCAATTGGGGAAAACTAAGCTGCAAACTAAAAAGCCCCTTTTAAGGGGCTTTTAGAGGCAGTTTTATTATGTTTATTCGTTGTAATAAGATTCGGACATTTCCATTCCTTCTGGCACTGACCCTAAAAAACTAGGGAAACTAAAGAGTTCTTCCAAAGATTTGAATTCTTCCGGTGGAGCAATGTTCAAAGGCTGGTTAAAATCAGAGAATTCCAGAATCATATTAATAACAACCTCTCCCTCTTCAATTTTGCTGGCGTCTATTATTTTATCCAGTTGGAATTTATAGAGATATTTGTCGTGCTTGCCAATCCAAAGGTGAGCTTCTATTCCTCCGACCTTATCAAAGAATTCGCTAAAACCTTCAGAAAATTCAATCAGCTCTTCTTCTGAAGGAGCAATGGCTTCGCCTTGTGATTCTCCTATAATTCTGAATGTTTCCAGAATTAGATTCTCTGTTTCTTCTTTCTGCAAAGCAACCAAATAATGATAAGTTGTCTCTCCCTTTATTTTTTCTTCCGGCAATTCCTGCGTTACGGAGTAGAAATTACTGGTAATAAACAGCCTTTGCAGTTCTTCGGTCATTTGCGTTTTTTCTTCTTTGCCGGCTTCCATTTCTGTTTCCGATTCCGGAGTCCAGGCATCGCCGAACAGGCTTTTTCTGCTTTCTTCATCAATCTTGATCCATTGCTTCTTAAAATCTGAAATATTAATTCCCATCATTTGAAACATTGGCTCTATCATGGGCAGAGCGGGAATGGTGGTCATTTTAATATAGGAAGTGTCTCCTATCGCTATGGTTTCTCCGGTTAAGGTAAACTGCATTCCTTCCACTCCCAAAGTAATATCAAAATCTCCGGCTGATTTAAGGTTTTCCAGGTCAGTCTTATCTGTATCATTGTTAGTGACCAGAGACATGGAAAAAACATCCATTTCCGATTCAGTTATTTCTATGCTTATCTTTGCTTCAGTCCGGAATGTGTTTAGTCCGGCCATCTTAACATTCATTTCTTTTATAATAACCTCCGGAGAGGAGCGAAAAGAGTCTATCAATAAAAGAATAGCTGCTATTCCCGCCACTAGTAAGGCAGCCAGGGCAATTGTTTTTTTTGTCATTTTTTTTAATACCCCGCAACCAACAATTGACAGCTGTTAATTGTTAAGCTCAAAGATATTGGATTAATTGTTTTATTATACTCTTTTAAGATTATTTTTAAAAGAATTTTATTTTATAAAAATTATTTGCACGATTTATTTTTTTCTGTGCAGGAAATGGTAGTGGTAGAGATTGAACGCAAAGCGCTGTCCACGCAATAAAAATCTCCTGAATTCAATTCAACCGTAACGCAATAAGCGTTTTCTTCGGCGAAACAAGAAGCCGGGGTTGGTGCATTGTCGTTAATGTCTGCGATTAAAGCGACTATTTCTTCTTCTGTACAAACATCGGCATAGTTGCCGTCCTCCATTTCAACAATTTGCGCACAACTGCGGATTTGGTTCATATCTGCAGTGATTCTATCATCCCTTCCGTGACCAGGTTTGCTTGAGTCGGCCATTATGACTAAAATAACAGGAATAATTATTATTAGTATTATAGGTGCTGTAAATTTATTAAAGTTACTGATCTTTTTGTTTTCGTAGATAGAAATTATTAAACAGGCGAAGAAGTACCAATAAATAGCTATTATTAATAAATTTATTAATGATGGTTCCAGCCCGAAAATACTTTGCATGAGAAACGAAGGAAAAGCAAGAATGAAGAATACAATACCTGGTATTAAAGACAATATTCCACCATATCCCCCTTCGAGTAGAAATCCGGCCACAAAGGTTGCTGCCAAGAAAACAGCGAATACTTTTATAAGCTTCTTCCACCCGGGGAATAAAAAGTTTTTGATTGATTGCATGTTATTTTATTATACCTCTTTTTTAATTATCTTAAAATTTGCATCAAGCGTTATTTTGTCCCCTTTGGTGATGTCTTCCCTTAAAACCGCTTCAGCCAGAACATTTTCCACTTTGTCCTGGATTACTCTTTTCATTGCTCTGGCTCCGAAAGCGGGATTATAGCCCAGTTCCACCACTTTCTCTTTTAACTCTTTGGTGATCTGAAATTTAATTCCTTTGTCAGCGAGATTTTTCTTTAATTTGTTTAATAACAGTTGGGCAATATCAAGCAGATTTCCCTGGCTCAAGGGCTTAAAGATAGTTACTCCGTCAAACCTATTGACGAATTCCGGACGGAACATGCCATGTTCAAAAATAAAGTCCATGATTTTCTGTTTTACCAGCGGCCAGCTTACTTTTTCCTTTATTGATTCCAGTATTATCTTGTATCCGGCATTGGAAGTGGCAATGATGATTGAGTCCTTGAAGCTTACTTTTCTTCCCATGCCGTCGGTCAAGTGCCCTTCGTCCAGAACCTGGAGAAACAGATTAAGAATATTGGGATGAGCTTTTTCCAATTCATCAAGCAAGACTAGGGAGAAAGGGTCTTCTCTTACTTTGGTGGTCAGCAATCCTTCTTGCCCCGGAGAGCCGATCAATCTGGGAATGTCTTCAATAGCCTGAAACTCCGACATATCAAGACGAATGATTTTATCTTCCGACCCGAAATAGATTTCCGCCAAGGCTTTGGCTGTTTCGGTTTTTCCCACTCCGGTCGGACCCAAAAAAAGGAAAGTTCCCATTGGCCCCTTTTTAGTGCTAATGGCCGCCCGGGATCTTCTTAAAGAGGTTGAGATGTCCGTTACCGCTTTTTCCTGGTTAATAAGCCTTTTGTGGATTAGATTCTCCAGGTCAAGCAGGACTTCTTTTTCTTTCTCTTGCGCTTCGCCAATAGGAATTTGAGTTTTATCGGAAATGATCTTGATAACATGTTCGGGCAAAACTATTCGGCTGTTGGTTGAATTGGCAACGTAAACCACCGCTTCGTCCAGAATATCTATCGCTTTCTTGGGAAAAGGAAGATTAGGCATGTAGCGCGCCGTGTATCTGACAATATCTCTTAAAGCCGGATAACTGACGATTATTTTGTGTTTTTCTTCCAAATAGTAAGTTAAGTTTCTTAAAAAGAGAATGATTTCTTTCTCTGAAATTTCATCCACTTCCACTTTGGCAAAAAGGTTTAAGATAGTGGGCCTTTGCTCAATTTGTTTATGCAGTCCGGCGTAGCTGGTAATGGCCACGATTTGAAATTGGGATAAATGCAGATATTGGGCCAAGATGCCGGAAATGTCAGTGGCTCCCAAGCGGTTGTCCTGCCCGACGAAATTATTGAATTCGTCAATCACTAGAATAATGTTGCCGGCAACAGCCACTTCGCGAAAGATCTTGTCAAGAACTTCTTCCGCTTCTTCCGAAGAAGCGGTTTGGGAGAGAATAGAGGGTATATTAAGCTCAACGATCCTCTTGTAATTCACCTGAGCCAAGCTTGTTCCCAGTTTGGCTTTTTCCGCAATCGCTTTAATAATATCTTTTCTGTTTGTTCCCGGCCGGCCGATCAGCAAGGCATTGTTTATTTCTGAACGGGCCAAGACTCTTTCGGTCTCTTCTATCTCTATTTTGTGTCCGATGATCTCTCCAAAACCCTGTTTTGAGCCTATCACCGACCAATCAATGGAATACTGGTCTAAAGTGATGGTGTAGCCTGAAGCCCAGTCTTTTCCCAAGCTGCCGTATTGCAACAGATTCTCATATGCCCACCATTCTTTGTTTCTGGCAATTTTATTTTCTATTGATGAAAACCACCAGGATAAATTGACAATGTCATCCTTTTTCAAATCCGCCTGAACGAGAATTTCCTTTAACAAAGAATTATGTTCGGCCAATCCGACCATTAGGCTTCCGGCGCCGACGGTATTATGGTCTTCCGACAGGGCGGTTTTCAAGGCCGTGACAATAACGTCTTGAAAGTCAGCGGAAAAAGCCAGCTTTCCGCTGCCCGGCTTTCTGTCCAGTTTTTTCTCAATTCTGTTCATATCCAAATTAGCTCGGAAAAAAATGAAACTAAGCTGGGGCCCTTTGTTTTCTATCAGAAAATAGAGCAAAAGAGTGGAATCTATTTCATCCAGCTTTTTGGCTTTGGCGAATTTTATTGTCTGCCAAACAGCCTTGGCCGCTTCCAGATCCAAAAGTTCAGCCAAATTGTGTTTTTTCTCTGTTTGGGAAAGAACTTGGTTGATGGTGAATTTTAATTTTGGCCGTATCAGCGAGTTGTAGAAAATTTCCAGCAGCCAGAAAACAACAGCAAAAGTGAAAAAGAGGACAGCCAATCCCAAGACAACAGCGGAGCTGTCAGCCTGGGGCTGCTCCACGAAGTTGTAAATGGAGAGCAAAATAGCAACTAATAATAGGACGGAAAACAGCTTTCTCCAAAAACCGGCAAACTTTAAAACAGGGTTTTGCGAGTACCTGATTGACTGATAAATTTTGGTCTTTTTAATATTAAAATTAAACATCAGAAGATAAGCATTGAGCCCAGCCATAATCCGGCGCTAATTAATAAAGGAATTGTCAGCCAGACAATAAAGATAATCAATCCGCCCAAAAAGATGAGGATTTCCAAGAAAATTCCCATAACGATCAGGGTGCTGCGCAACAGTATTCCGATGACCCGGGACATCATATTAAAAGTGATAACCTCCAAAACCTGCATAAAATCAAAACCCTTGGCAAAAGAGTCTTCATATTTCCGCCAGGGCCAAAGAAAAGTCCTTAACAGCACGGGAATGGAAAAGTACTCCAAGTTAAAGCGGAGAAGATTTTTCCAGGCCAAAAGGATTGTTCCTAATTGTGTGCCATAATGCCAGTGGAGATATTTTAGCAAGACATCAATCATGATTTTATTATAGCAGGATTAAGCAATGAACAAAAGTATTGGGCATTAGAGGATTCGAACCTCTGGCCTTTCGCATGTGAAGCGAATGCGCTAACCCCTGCGCCAAATGCCCTTATCGTTTACATTTTAAGAGAAAAAAGACTATAATACAATAATCTATGAAAGTTTTTGAATTCCACTTTAATCCAAAGGGAACGGAAACAAAGGTTTTTGAAACTTTTGTTTATGAGCCGGAAAGCGCGGCTGAAGAAAAGCAGGGCTATTTATACATAGCCGGCGTTTTGAATAATGTTCTGCCGCAGAACGACAGGCTTTTGGACAGCCTGGCTAATATTATCAAGAGAGAGTATTACGGCAAACCAGGCAGCCTTAAAGAAAATCTGGAAAAAGCAAATGAGTTCCTGGCCGCTGAAGTAAGAAAAGAAAATGTCAGCTGGCTGGGAAATTTAAACTTTGCCATTCTCTCTTTGTCCGCTGAAAATTCCGAACAAGACTGGCAAGAGCTTAATTTTACCAAAACCGGAGATATAAAAATGATGCTGGCCAGGGGCAATGAAATTGTGGATATCAGCAGCAGCCTGGAAACGGAAAGCTCTCATTCCTCAAAAATATTTCAAAGTGTTTCTAACGGCAAACTGCTGGCCGGCGACAAAATAATGGTTTTAAGCCATGACATCTTTAACTTTTTTGCCGCTAAAAATTTAATAAGAAGGACTGCTTTGGCGGCAACGGAAAAAGAACTAAAGCAAATCCTTAATTCTTTTCGCAAGGAGTTGGCCCAAATATCCGGTTTTTGTCTGTTTATTTTTCTCCGGCGCTCCAGGTTTTCTGTTCTTAAGAAAATCAAGAAACCGAAGTTAGGATTTGTTTTGATCCCCTTTAAGGTTATTGCTAAGCTTTTTTCTTTATTTAAAAAACCGAAGTTTAAGCCTTTGCCCAGGATCAGGCCAAAATTTGTTAACCCTTTTTCCGGAATCAAGAATTGGTTTAAAAAAAGTCTGCCTCGCTTAAGCAGAGTTGAAATAACTCCGGCCAAAAACAGCTGGACCAAAAAGAATTTTTATATCATTGTTCTGCTGATTTTAGTGTTAATCGTTGGCTTCTTTATTTTCTTTCCGGAAAAAAAGGCGGAAATAGCCCAAGTGGAGCAAACTCTCGCCCAGGCAAAATTTAAAACGGTCCAGGCGGACAACCTTTTGGATTTGGGGAAAGAAAAGGAAGCCAATCTTCTTCTGCAGGAAGCGCACCAAGAGCTTGTCTCTCTGGGGAACGGCAGGATCCCTTTGCAGGAAGATGTTCAAGCTTTGAAAAATTCAATTGAAGAGAGCTTGTTTATGATCAACAAGCTGGAAGCCAATCCTTCTCTGGAACTTTTATTTGAGTTTGATCCCGATCAGATTGATTTTGTTCCGCAAAAGATGATGATTTTCAATTCCCAGCTTTATTTCTACAATCCTTTTTCCGCTCAGTTCTACTGGTTTGACTTGGCCGAGAAAAACAGCCAATTTATTACAGCCAGCCAAAACATCAAACTGGGAAACGCCGCTAATTCAATTCAATTGTTCACCACGCCAAACATCCTCTATTCCCTCCAGGAAAATGAGCTTTGGGAAATTGAGCTGGAGCTTCCCTATCCTGATTTGAGATTCGACCTTTTGGCCGGCTTCAAAGAGAATCTTTATTTCTTGGACAAGAATACCGGGGAGATTGCCAGATACGCCAATCAAGGAAAAGACTCTCCTCTTCTTTGGCTGAGAGACGGCGTTGAACGCGAAGATTATAACGGGGCGGCTTCAATGGTTATTGACGGCGGTATTTGGGTGTTAAACAACAATAATATCAACCGTTATTATGCCGGCAGCCTGGAAAAAACTCTTGAAGTTGACATCTTCCCTGTTCTGCAAAATCCAACCAAGATTTGGACTTCCTCTTCCCATCTCTATCTTTATCTGTTGGAAACAACCAAGAACAGAATGATTGTTCTAAGCAGAGAAGGAAAAATTATCAGACAGTTCCAAAGCAAAGAGCTTGATAGCTTAAAAGACTTTTCTGTTTCTCCGGACGGCCAAACAATTTATCTCTTAAACGGATTTAAGATTTACAAGATAGAGATTTAGGAATAATGTTTTCTCAGGCTGAATTTGTTCAGTCTTCTTAAAAACTATTGACAAATTTCAAACATCTGTCATAATACAGGCAGTTATTTGAAAAATAGTATCCTCTGCTGATTGAGGCTCTAATTGTTTTTGGAATTTCAATCAGCAGGAGGATATTTGAGAATGCCGTTTTTTCGATATCGAAAAAGATTCTGCGAAAGTCAAACCTCAGCGGTGAAAGAGGTTTTTAGAAGGTGGTACGAATGACGTACAATGGAAACAACGGAAGGTTTTATAGAAGACCGGTAGAAAAGCCAGTCAGCTTTAATAAGGTGAAGTTGGACGCAAGCACCCTGGACGCAAAAGCAAGAGCTATCCTTAAGCAGTTGTCAAAAGCAAAAACAGCAGGAGTGGTGAAGGTTGTCAAGGGAAGATATGCTCGTCTGGGCCTTAAATTTCTTCCTGAAATAAACGAGAAAATAGAAAAGAGATACGTAAGCAAGGAAGAAGGAGGAGACTTGGATATAGCTTTAGTCTATTCCGGTATCAGTGGAAGAAGAAGAATTGAATTCCTCGTAGAGCAGATAGCAATAATCAGTGAAGCAATACAGGATACCCTGGAAGAGAATCATATCTTGTTCAGAGAACAGGATATCGAACCTATCAGGGGAAAGTTCGTGGAAGGAGCGGTAAGCGATGAAACAATACGCCAAATCTTGATGAGCCGGGACTTAACGATAAATCAAGTGGTCTTGATTCTTGAAGATGGAGCTTGGTATATCTGCTATACTGATCTGTGCCAAGAACACACTATTTCCGGTGTCGGGATGCTAAATCCGATGGGAAGGAGGGTAACAAGACTCCAATCCGGGAAAATAGTGCCGACTAATCGTGGATTGGTTCGTTTGCTAAAATTCTTTAGCAAAGGAATTGTTGACTGGATATACGTTCCCACAAATCATCTTGTAACGCATTTTGCTGAGATGAAGAGGCTTCAGGAGATAGGAAAAGAATCTCCAGGAACTCTAGGGAAGCACGGTTTAGTGGTCGCTTGTGAACACAAAAGCGCTGATCTCTGGACGAAAAGCAGATTGATGTCTGCTTTATACGGGATGAGGTTTACGAATTTGCGTGACTTTAACCAGTGGGCGGCAGAGCAAAAAAAACTTAATGGCAATTCAGAGGACGGGGAATTTATTTACAAAAAAATCCGTCCAGTCGAAGAGGCATTAGCTGAGATTTTTGCCAAAAATAGAGAACGGCAAGAAAATCAGACAGAACGAAGAAGAGAAAGAGACAACTGCCGGCATGAATTTAAAACAATTACATGCCATGGCTGCAATGTGGGTTGCAAGGTTAAAAGATGTACAGAGTGCACTCGATACATTGTAGTTAAGCCGGAAGATGGAATATTGCCATGTAATAAAATTTTCAAGAATGGCAATCATTTATTTAAGCCGTGGGATCTGAGGACTTTCTTTCCACTTCCTCAGAAAGAAGAACCGCAGGGCTTAAGTATCGGAGATTTTCCAATAAGGAAAATAAAAAAGAAAAAACAAAAAATTTAGGGGTGCAACTCCCCGTTTTTTTTTGGGAAAATAAAACCCCGCCTAAGCGGGGTTTAATCTGTTTCCTCTAAACTTTATTTCAATTCTACTGTAGCTCCGGCTTCTTCGAATTTCTTTTTCATTTCTTCCGCTTCTTCTTTCTTTACGTTTTCTTTTATTACTTGCGGAGCAGAAGCGGCGGCGTCTACGACATCCTTAGCTTCTTTCAATCCTTTGGCGGTAATATCTCTGACTGTTTTAATCACTTCGATCTTTTTGTCGCCGACGGCTTTTAATTCAACGGTGAATTCGCTTTTTTCTTCAGCGGCTTCTCCAGCCCCTCCAGCGGCAGCAGCCGGTCCGGCTACAACTTGCGCGGCAGCCGAAACTCCGAATTTGTCTTCCAGAATTTTTACCAATTCTGATAAATCCAAAACAGACATCTTTTCAATTTCCTCTACGAATTTTTTGAATTTTGTCGGAACTTCAACTTCTTTTGTTTCTTCTTTTGTTTCTTCTTTTGTTTCTTCACTCATAATATTTTTAAAATAAAAATTATTATTTCGACTTTATTTATTTTCTTTAATGGCGTTTAATACTGATACTATACTGCTGACATTTCCCCGCAAGGTGTAAACGAAATTGGAGATCGGGGCTTTCATTGTGCTTAACAATTTCGCCAGCAATTCATCTCTGCTTGGCAGCTTGGCCAACTGCAAGGCTTCTTCCTGGGCAATGAATTTATTTTCAAACATTCCCCCCAATATTTTCAGCTCTTTATTCTCTTTGGCAAAATTATGGGATATGCGGAAAGGAGATATCTCGTCTTCGTAGCCGAACATTACGGCCAATTCCCCTTCCATTTTTCTGGCTGTTTCCGCGGTCTCTTCATCACTGTCTTTCAAAGCCAGCTGGATTAAAGTTTTTTTGGCTACTTTTAATTCGCAGTTTTCTTTTTTCGCCTGCTTTCTCAGTTCAGTCATTTTCTTTACTCCTAAGCCGCTGAAATCAACAAAAACAATTGCTTTTTGCCGGGAAACTTTTTCTTTTAAGCTCTTGAGAGCTTCTTTTTTTTCTTCTTTTGTTTTAGGCATATAAAATAAAAATCTGCCGACGCAGACTTAAAATAGATAGTTGCTTTACCTAAATAGGACTTATAAATGCCTATTGTCTGCGGTCATATTTAATTTATATCTTATTCTAGTATTATTTAACCATTTCTGTCAAGGTTTCCGCGAACTCTTGGGCGCTGTCAGGTCCGTTTCCGGTTATTATATTCTTATCCACCACAACGAGCTTATCCTGATAGATCGCTTTATTTTCTTTTAAAGTTTTAACTGCGCTTTTATCCATACTGCTTGACCAGACAGTGGCTTTCTTGTTTTCCAGCAGGCCGGCTTTTGCCAGCATGGCCGGCGCAATGCAAATAGCTCCCAATACCTTATTGGCTTGGATCGTTTGTTGAGCCAAAGAATGGAAAATTTCATCGTCAAGGTGTTTGACCATTCCCGGACCGCCGACAAACATTAAGGCGTCAAAATCAGCAACATCAAGCTCGCTTATTAAAACAGTTGCTTCCGTGTCTCCTCCGTCAGCGCCAATAGCCGTGCCCAGATCAGTGCTGACAGTTGTTATTTCTATCCCGGCAGCTTCAAAGATTTGTTTGGGTATAAAATACTCTATGTCCCGAAAATCCCGGTAAGCGATGATCATTGCTATTTTTTTGTCCATTATATTATTTTATGACAATAATTTCATTATGACAAATCAGAAATTACTATTTTAAATATTTTGCCTTGGCTATATTATGCTCTTCCAGGTTTCGGCTGAAAATAGTTTCTCCTTCCGGCGTAGAAAGATGATACCAATAATTGCTCTCTTTCGGATAAATCGAAGCCAAAACGCTTTCCAATCCGGGATTGCAAATCGGGCCGAGAGGCAGCCCGGGATATTTGTAGGTATTATAGGGAGAATCAATTTCAGTGTCCTCCCTGCTGATTTTAGTTGTTTTTTTATCAAGGACATAGACAATGCTGGCGCAGGATTGCAAAGGCATTCTATTGGCCAATCTTTTCCAGAGAATTCCTGAAACCAGTTTTTTGTCTTCCAGAGTTCTGACCTCTTTTTCTATTAAAGAGGCCATGGTCACGATCTCAAAAATCGTTTTGTTTTGTTTTTCAATTTCCATTCTCAAATCAGCAGTCAGCTTATTGTCAAAATTATCCAGCATTTTCCTTATTATCTCTTCCGGGTCTTTTGTTTTAACATAGTAAGTGTCCGGAAAAAGATATCCTTCCAAACTGACATTTTTCGGCTTGTCTTTTAAGAAGTCAAATTCCAAAGAATAATCTTGCGGAGAATTGCTCATGGGAGCGCCGGTCAAAGAGAATAATGCTGCTGCGGAAAAGAATTCTTTGTCTGCGAAATACCGGCCGATATTTCTCAAAGTCCAGCCCTCGATAATAGTGACTTTTTCCTGGCTGTTGCTTCCGGCCAGAATTTTCATAGCTATTTCCGGGATATTCATAGAGGGAGATAATAGATATTCTCCGGCTTGAAGCTGGCGGGCTTTCCCCTGCCAGGTTAAATAAATTTGAAAAAAGAGCTTGTCTTTGATCAGATCTTCTTTTTCCAGATTCGTGGCAATATCTAAAAGGCCTTGGCCTTTTTCCACGACGAAAAGTTTAGGTTGGGCTTCTGCGTTTTTAGCTAAAAAAATCCCCTGCCAAAAGTAGGCAAAGATTAGGCAAGCTGTTAGCAAAAGAAAACAAATTATAGCTTTTATCTTCATCTTATTTCTCCACCAAAGGAACGAACATAAAACCGGGATGTTCAATTTCTTCCATTTCGGTCTCTGTTTTTTTATTGAACACCCAAATGGAAGAACCAATGGGAGCAACTATTTTTCCGCCAATTTTAAGCTGTTCTTGCCAGGCTAACGGCATTTGCTTGGATTGAACTGCCGCCGAAACCAAAATTTTATCAAAAGGAGCTTCCTTGCTGTATCCTTTGGAGCCGTCAGCGCAAATAAATTCTGTTATGCCGCCATACTTGGCCGCGTTTTTTTCGCCGAATTCTTTTAATTCGGGAATTACTTCCAAGGCAATGACTTTTCCTTTGCTTCCGACGATTTCAGCCAGCAAGGCTGTTGTCCAGCCGCTGCCGGACCCAATATCCAGAATTTTGTCTTTGGGCAAGGGATTAAGCTGCTCCAGCATGAAAGCGACCACTAAAGGCTGGGAAATAGTCTGCCCTTTGCCAATAAGCAGGGCTTCGTTCAACTCAGCCAGCTCTTTCATGTCTTCGGGCATAAAATCAATCCTTTTTATTTCCCGAAATGCCTCAATTATTCCCGGCGTTTTCAGCCATCCTTGTTGGATTAAAGAATCAATTAAATCCATTTTAATTATTATTCGTATTTTCTTAAGGCTTCAACCGGTTTGAGCTTGGCCGCCGACCGGGCCGGAAAAAATCCCGCCAGGCAGCCTATGGAAAATGAAAACAATAAAGCGAAAATGATCATCCAGGGAGAAATAGTTGTGGTGAAATAAAAGGTTGGATTTGCCTGGCCGTAATAATCAATTGCTTTGGCCAAAATACTGCCAAGCAATACCCCGCCCAAGCCTCCCAAAATCCCTATTATTCCCGCTTCAATCAAGAAAATTGACAGGATGGCCGAATTTTTAGCGCCAATCGCTTTCATAATTCCAATTTCTTTGGTTCTCTCCCTGATCGAAGTGAACATACTGTTGGTGATTCCAATACCCCCGACAACAATAGCAATGCTGGCAAATCCAATGATAACAACCTGAATTATGCCTAAAATAGTGCCGGTTATTTCTGACATCTTTTCTGAAGTAATAACGGAAAAATCAGCCACATCGGTGCCGGTCCTTCTTTTTCTTGTTTCTTCCAGGCTGTTCTCAATTTCTGTCTTGACAATGTTTTCGTCTGCTCCTTCTTCAAGTTTGACCATCGCGTATGCCGCAGTGCCGCGTTTTTCTCCGGTTAGATCTTGATACACCTTCATGTCCATATAGACCATGCTGTCGTCTGACTGACTTCCTAGAGAATTCAATATTCCGGCTACCTCAAATTTTTTCCCCTTTATTGTCATTTCCGAGCCTGCTTTCACTTTTTTTGAGAAAGTTTCGTTAGCCACATATGGACCGATCAAAAGCTGGTTTCCCTTGCTGGGCCATCTTCCTTCTGAGATGCTCCAACCCTGAAAAATGCTTAAAATATCCAGACCTTCTTTCCATGGTTCATAACCGCACATGGCAATTTGTTTTGATTCGTCTTTGTATCTGGCTATTGTTCCGGTATAAGATATTCCCAAAACTTCATCTACGCCTTTTGCTTTTTTGATCGCTTCAATATCTTCTTTTTGTAGTTTGGCGCCGCCGAACATCATGCTGGTGAAAATGTCTTCCTCGCCGCCGGGCATTACCATGATCATTTTTCCTCCCATAGCCTGCAGTTGCTGGTTAATGGTTGTTTTTAATCCTTCGCTCAAAGAAAGTAAGGAAACTATCAAAAACACGCCAATAACAATACCCAAAACAGTCAAGAAGCTTCTTAAGCGTCTGGTCTTTATGTTTCTGAAGGCGATTCTAAAATATTCTTTTAGGTCTTCCATAAAACTTCTTCCGCCACTGAATGATTTTTAACTATTTGTCCGTCTTTAATATTTACTATTTTTTCGGCGTAATTTGCGATTTTTGGATCATGAGTCACGATGATCATTGTTTTTCCTCGTTTTTTATGAAATTTTTTTAAAAATTCCATTATCATTTTTCCGGTAGTTGAATCAAGATTTCCGGTTGGTTCATCGGCTATAATCACTTCCGGGTCATTAGCAAAAGCTCTGGCCAAGGCCACTCTCTGCCTTTCGCCTCCGGAAAGCTCCGCCGGTTGATGAATCATTCTTTTTCCCAGCCCCACCATTTTTAAAATCTCTTCCGCTTTTTCTTTTCTTTTTAAAAGAGGGACTCCTTGAAAGATCATCGGAAGCATGACATTCTCCAGACAGTTGATGTTTGGGATTAAATTAAATTCTTGAAAAACAAACCCCAGCACTTTTCCCCTAAACTGAGAAAGCTGGCTTTCCGGCATCTCTACGATGTTTTTTCCTTTGAGATAAATTTTTCCCTTGGTGGGAGAGTCCAGGCATCCAATCATATTTAAAAGAGTGGATTTTCCTGAGCCGGAAGCTCCCATAATAGCGACAAAATCGCCCGGATTAATTTCCAGGCTCAATCCTCTCAAAGCGGCCAATTCTGTTTTGCCTAGTTGATAAATCTTCCAGACATTTTCTAATTTAATAATTGGCTCTATGTTCATCTCATCTTATAATTACTTTTTCTCCGGCTTCAAGTCCCGATGTAATTTCTATCATATCGTCACTGCCCAAAAGACCTGTTTCTATTTTTCTTTCTTTAATTTTTCCATCTATTAAAACTTCGACGAAAACTTTATCGTCTTTTTTCTGGACTGCCTCTTCGGCAACCACTAAAACGTTTTCTTTTCGAACTGTTTCAATGATCAAATCAGCTGTCATTCCCTGCTTGACTCCCTCGGGTATTTTTTCAGCCTCTTCGGAAAAAGCAATGATTATTTCGTAATAGACCACCCCTTCCAGCTCTTCTTCAGCCGGAGCAATGGATCTAACGCTGCCTTTAAAGATTTGGTCGGGAAAAGCGATTAGAGAAATATCCACTGGATTTCCAATGCTTATTTTCACCACGTCTTCTTCGTAAATATCTGTTTCTATTTCAAAGGGAACCGAAGGCAGAACCGCGACGATGATCTCTGTCGCTTGAACCATTTCTCCCACTTTTTTGTTTACTTCTATAACCTGTCCGTTCGTCGGGGAGAATAAAGTGGCTTTGGTGATTTGGTTTTGCAGTAAGGCCGCATTAGCTTGGGCTCGTTGAACCTGGGCTTGGCATAAAACAATATCTTCTTGGCGCGGGTCGGCTGTGGTTAAAGCCAGATTGTCTTGAGCTGATTTTAAAACTCCCTGGGCCGTGGCCGTTGAAGATTCGGCAGTGCTAATGTTAGAAGTATTGGTCAGCTTGGTTGAAGCTATGCTTTGCTGGGCGCTGATAATGCTGGTCAAGCTGGTGTTGATGTTTGTTTTTTGAGTGTCTAAGGCTGTTTTATCGGTTGAAGAAACCGCGTCGCGATAAGTTATCTCTTCGCATGTTTCCCTGGTTGTTTCCAAAGCGCCGTAAATTTCATCTAAAGCGCTTTTCGCTTCAATTAAAGCCGTATCAATACTTTCATTTTCTCCTGAACTTTTGGCGGCGCTGATATACGGCTCTACTTGGAGCATGGCATTTTCTATGGTTGTCTTGTTCCCTTTGGCCGTAATGCTTTCCTGGTCATTACTGCTAAAATAGGTTCTTTGCAAAGAATCTATTTCATTGTAGGCGTTGTATATTTTTAAATAAGCGCTGTCTAAAGAATTTAAAGCGTCTTCATAGTCTTGCTCTATATTCTCTTGAGCAATAATTTTTACATTTTGTTCGTTTTGTTGCGCGTTTTCCAAGCTTATTTCGGCGTTATCAACTGTTGTTTGGGCGACCCGTATTGTTTCCGCGCTGGCTCCGGACAATAATTTATCAAGTTCGGCTTGAACCAATTTCAAAGCGGCCGCTGCTTCTTGAAGCCGGATTTGCAGCTGGCTGGTTTCCAGCCTGGCCAAAGATTGTCCCGCCTTTACTATGTCTCCGACAATGACATTCACTGCGGCAATCCGGCCGGCGCTCTCAAAACTCAACTCTAATTTTTCTCCCCTTTTAACCATGCCCGTTTCAGAAACCTCTTGGACGACAGTGTCGATTTTTGCTTCAGCTAAAGTGTATTCGGGCTCTTTTTCCTTAAAAGCGATCTGGTAGACAAAAAGAGCTAAAACAATAAGTATTAAGACAATGATGATTTTTTTGTTCATAGTTTTATAATAAATATTATTATGGTATATTTTACCAGTTTTTCAACAAAAAACAAGGTTCAAGCAACCTTGTTTTCAAAAAAAGCAATAAAGAGTGAGTTGTAAAACATCGCATTCTATAAAGAATGCTTCTCTTGTCTTCATAAGAAGAAAGAAAAAAAGCTTTCTTGTGCATCGGCCTTTTCTTTTCCGGGATACTTGTATTCCTTAAAACCTAGGCTTTAAAAAAGATAGAATCCTTTGCATAAGGGGGATCCCTTGTTTTTCACAACCAAAACTGCTTTGCAATTCAGATTATAAAAAATTGTCCACAACTCACTCTCTATTGCTTCTTTTTAATTTACTGTATAAACATTATATTCCAAATCAAAAAGGTTTGTCAAGTGTGGATATTTTATCCTTCTTTCAGCTCACAATTTTCATTCCGAATTGAAAGAAAGAAAGGTGGTAGAAGCTGGTTAGATTAACATGATGTTAAAATAATTGCTTTACTCACCTTATACATTTTTGGAAGAGATTATTTTATGATCTGTATTCTTCCACTACGATCTTTCATAAACTTTGTTGTTGCTGGTAGTTTGTAATTTTCTGTGCGGGTTAGTTTTACGGGAACCACATCCCTTTCTTCGCTGTATATCCAAACGTGATATCTGCCGTGCACCCATACTGCTGTGTTATTCATCACCTCATACTCTATTCCTTGTGATAATTCGGATATTTCTGCCGCCTCATGACAGACACAATTGATTTTTGGTTTTATGCCTATACCCATTATCATACCGATAACGAATATTACTACTCCTAGTATTGCTGCCGTTCTTACTGTTGCAGTTATTTTCTTATATGCAATTTCTTGCAATTTATTATCCATTTAGATCTCCTCCATATATATGCCCTTTCTTGCGAAAAGACATTCTTTTACTAATCACCGGCATTTGCCGGACAGGATAATCAATTCTTAGGTATCTCATCCTGTATATATATTATACCACCAAATAATAGCCTTGTCAAGGCTTTGGAAAACGAAAAATCCCCTATTAAAGGGACTTTTATTTAAAAAACAAGAGGATATTTAAACTTGCAGGGGTTGAGGGAGTCGAACCCCCATCAATGGTTTTGGAGACCATTATTCTGCCATTAAACTAAACCCCCTCTGAATTATCTCTTCATTTCCTTGTGAACAGTATGTTTTCTGCAGGTATTGCAGAACTTTTTCATTTCCAATTTTGTTTCAGCCACTTGCTTGGTCTTACGGGTAAAGTAGTTTATTCCCTTGCAGTCCTTACAGCGTAGCTTGGTAAAAGGTTTTTTAGTTGCCATGTTATATTTGTTTAATAATAAAAACGGATAAACCGTTGGTTTTGAGCCTGAGGCGAGATTCGAACTCGCGACCTTTCCCTTACCATGGGAATGCTCTACCAACTGAGCTACCCAGGCATATTGTGCGGGCAGGGAGGGACTTGAACCCCCGTAGGCATAAAGCCGCGAGTTTTACAGACTCGTGCGTTTGACCACTCCGCCACCTACCCATCAACTAAATCAAATACTATCACAATAACATTTATTTTTCAATTCTTTTGGCAGTCTTTTTCTGTTTTGCCTGCCAATCAGCGATCTCCTTATGGTTTCCGGAAAGCAGTACTTTGGGAACTTTCCATGATTTTCCTTTAGCGGAAAATATTTCCGGCCGGGTATATTGGGGATATTCCAAAGAATCAACAGTTTGGAAAGATTCTTCGTCTAGAGATTTTTTATTGATCACCCCGGGAACCAATCTGGCAACCGCGTCCGTAATGAGCATAGCCGGGAGCTCTCCTCCGGTTAAAACATAATCTCCAATGGATATTTCTTCATCAGCGACATATTTGGCCGCTCTTTCATCAACTCCTTCATAGCGGCCGCAGATCAAGATGATCTGTTCCAGTTTAGAAAATTTGCGGGCCATTTTTTGGTCAAACTTTTTTCCTTTGGCACTTAATAGGATAACCCTGCTGTTCTTCTTCTTTAATTTTTTGACCGCCCTATAAATTGGTTCAATTTTTAAGACCATTCCGGCTCCCCCGCCAAAAGGCTTGTCGTCAACAGTTTTATGTTTGTCCGAGGTCCAATCCCGCAGATTATGAATATTGATCTTTATTAATTTCTTTTCCTGAGCGCGCTTAATAATGCTTTCTTGAAAATAGGAAGCGAAAATATCAGGGAAAATAGTGATAATATCAAACTTTGTCATATTGTTGAAACGAAACCGCGTCGCCAATCATGGCAACGCGGCTTTTTATCTATAAAACAATATAGTGAGCTTACAGTTTTAAATCTTCTAAATTTTCAGAAGGTTTTTTTTCTGCGGCTTCACTGCTTCTAGAAACTCTGCCGCCAGCCGGTTCTTCAATCTTCAAGTTCACGCGAGCGTGATTTTTAAGACCGATAATTCGAACCAAGCTTCTGATAGCTCTAGCGGTTGAACCACTTTTTCCGATGATCTGTCCCATGTCTTCGGGGTGTACTTTTAAATTAAGTAAAACTCCCATTTCATCTACTGATCTGTCGATTTTAACATCATCCGGATGGTCGACTAAAGCTTTGACTATAGTCTCAAGGAATTCTTTATCAGAATTTGTTGCCATATTCTTTCAGGTATTTAATTATTTTCATGCAGTAGCTCCGACCTTGTAGTGTCCCTTTTTTGATGTATTCGGGAATACTAGAGATGCTACCATTTACTAGTATACTTCTATGCAATTAAAGTGTCAATCCTTTATTTTTCCACTTTTTCTTCTTTTTTGGGAGCCTCTTCTTTTGTTTCGGTTTCTTTCTTCTCTTCCGGCTTAGTTTCTTCCTTTACTTCTTCAGATTTTTTCTCTTCTTCTTTTTTCGGAGTTTCTTCTTTTATTTCAGGTTCCTTTTTTTCTTCCTTAGGAGCTTCTTCTTTATCGCTTTCTCCTTCTTCCGGTTTTACCTCTTCGGCTTCTTTCTTCTCTTCCGGCTCAGTCTCTTCCTTTATTTCCTCAGATTCTTTCTTTTCCTCCTTAAGAGCTTCTTTCTTCTCGCCTGCTTTTTCTTCCGGTTTTGTTTCTTCTTTCTTCTCTCCTGTTTTAATCTCTTCTTTCACTTCCTCGGGCTTTTCTTTTTCTTTAGGAGCCTCTTCTTTTTTCTCTTCCGCTTCTGTTGGTTTTTCTTTTTCTTCAGTCGCTTCCTGCTCTTTCTTCTTTATTTCTTCTTTTTTCTTTTTGGTAAGCTTGAATTTACTGATCTTATCCCCTTCCATTATTTTTTCTTTGATCAGGAAGTTGCGGACAGTATCGGAAGGCTGGGCGCCCACTGACAACCAGTACTGAATCCTTTCCCCTTTAAAATTCTTTTCCTTGGTCAAGGGATTGAAAAAACCTAAGATCTCCACGAATCTGCCTGCTCGAGGAGGATTTTTCTTATCGCAAACCACCACCCTGTAAAAGGGCTGATGTTTTTTTCCTGTTCTTATAAGTCTAATAACTAACATATTGATAGCAAGATAACATAAATTAATAAAATCAGCAAGAGTTTACCATTTCTTTGCTTCCAAGGCGCGCTTGGCCGCTTCTTCTTCGGCTTCTTGTTTGGAAGAGCCTTCTCCTTCAGCTATCAATTCTTTGCCGAGGAAGACAGCGGTTATAAAATGCTTGGCGTGGTCGGGACCGTATGATTTCTGAATTTTATAGACCGGAGTGACTCCGACTACTTCCTGGGCTTTTTCCTGGAATTTGCTCTTATTGTCCTTGTAAATACCGCTGGCCAGGATATTGGGCAGTTCTTTTATAATATGCTTTCTGATAAAAGCCCGGCAAGTTTCATATCCCTGGTCAAGATAAGCCGCTCCGATAAAAGCTTCCATGGTGTTCGCTAAAATATACTGGCGCGCTTTTCCCGTTTCTTTGGCTTCTCCCCGGGAAAGCAATAAAAAGTCATTGAATTTCAGCTCTTGGGAAATTTGGGTCAGCATTTTTGTGTTTACCAAAGCCGCTCGCCAATTGGTTAATTCTCCCTCCGGTTTATCGGGATATTCCTGATAAAGATATTCCGTGACAACTAGTTCCAAAACCGCGTCGCCAAGAAATTCCATCCTTTCGTTGTGATGGAACTTGCTGTCCGGGTTTTCATTCAAGTAGGAGCGATGAATGAAAGCTTGGGTCAATAGATCTTTGTCAATGAAATTAATAGCCAACTTTTTTTCCAAAATTAAAAAATCTTTCATTTGTCTGTTAGCCTGCAATTTATAATCTACAACTCAAAAATTGTTGTGTTGCAAATTATAACCTACAGTTGTTATTCTTCTTCTATTTCTTTGTACACCGTTCCCAGAACTCCGTTAATGAATTTTCCGGAAGATTCTCCGCCGAAAGTTTTAGCCAGTTCGATCGCTTCGTTAATAGCCACCTTGGGAGGAACTTCTGCTTTGTTTTCGTAAAGCAGTTCATAAAGGCCCATTCTGAGAATGTTGCGGTCAACTATGGTTATCTGGTCAACCGGCCATTGCGGAGCGGCTTTAGTGATAATTTTAT
>JAUVEE010000037.1 GCA_030594935.1 bacterium | reverse complement strand
GCATCTACAAATTCTAGTAATTGCAATTAATTAATAATAATTTGATATCCCATAATTGCTTTGAGATTTCTCTCTAGGATACACACTGAACTATATAATATTTTATTGATAATGTAAACCCATTTCCATAACAGCGTCTATCTGCTAGAATAGGTTTCAGGGTTGAAGATTAATTTTTTTATGATAAAATACTAATATGATTATTATTTGGCACGGACAATTTTGTTTTCAAATAACAACCAGTCCCAAGAAAGGGGAGCAAGTCTCAATTCTTATTGACCCTTTGGAAAAGAATTCCGGGTTAAAGCTGGCCAAGACAAAAACCGATATTTTATTGGCTACTCATAACGATAATCCCAAAAACGAAGCTATTGTTTTCAATAACGGCCCTATTCTAATTACCAGTCCGGGAGAATATGAAGCCAAAGGAGTATTTGTTCAGGGAATTTCTGTTGTGGAAAAAAAGAAAAAAACCACTATTTATACTTTAACAGCTGGAGGAATAAGAATTTGCCATTTGGGAGACTTGGCTTTAGAGGAATTGAGTCCTGAGCAGATGGACAAGATCGGCGAGGTTGATATTTTAATGGTTTCTGTCGGCGGCGGCGATGCCCTTGATTCAAAGCAGGCCGGAAAAATTATCAAACAGATTGAACCCCGGCTGGTCATTCCGATGAATTATAGGATTCCGGGATTGAAGGAAAAAGTAGAAAATTTGCAGCAGTTTTTAAATGTCATGGGGCTGGAGTCAATTGAATCGCAGAACAAACTGTCAATCAAAAAAGGAGATTTGCCGACGGAAAAAACAACAGTGATGGTAATAAAACCATGAATTTTTGGGAAAAAATAAGGAGCTTGCCTTTAGCCAAACGCAAAGCAATTCTTTGGGTAATAATTGCTATTCTTGGGATAATCTTAATGAACTGGTGGCTAAAGGGCTTGTTCCAAAAACTAGAGAATCCTGAATTGTTGCATCCGGAAATACCGCCAGTTAATTTTGAAAAAGCCTTTGAGGATATTCCTGAATTCCATATTCCTTCAGAATTGTTAGAAGAATTGGAAAAAGCTGCTTCTGAGGAGAACTCTATTTCCGAAGAAGACATTGAACAAGAATTAAAATAATTAAACCATGCCTAAATCTGAAAAAAAAGAACAAAATCAAGAAATTGGTTATATCAAAAAACAGGAAATAACCAAAGAAATGGAGGAAAGCTATATTGACTATGCGATGTCAGTAATTGTGTCGCGGGCTTTGCCTGATGTGCGAGACGGCTTAAAGCCGGTTCACCGGCGGATATTATACGCTGCCGGGGAAATGGGATTGATGCATGCGGCTAAATTCAGGAAATCAGCCACAGTCGTTGGGGACACGATGGGAAAATTCCACCCGCACGGCGATGCGGCTATTTATGATTCTTTAGTCAGGATGGCTCAGACTTTTTCTTTAAGATATCCTTTAATCAAGAGCCAAGGAAATTTCGGCTGTTTTACCAAGGATACAAAAGTGAAACTTTGCGACGGGAGAGCTCTTAATTTTGGAGAGTTGATAAAAGAGCAGGAAAAAGGAAAGAGGCACTGGACGTTTAGTTTTAATGCCGAAACTCAAAAAATTGAGATTGCCGAGATTAAAAAGCCA
The DNA here is from genome assembly GCA_030594935.1 of bacterium. Classification (GTDB taxonomy): domain Bacteria; phylum Patescibacteriota; class Minisyncoccia; order Minisyncoccales; family JAGLPU01; genus JAGLPU01. The sequence continues at coordinate 4,680 of JAUVEE010000037.1, read as the reverse complement.
AGGCTAACCAAGAAAAATGAAAAGATTATAGAGATAACTCTAGACAATAAAGAAAAAATAAGGTGCACTTTAGATCATCGTTTTATGTTGAGAAGCGGAAAATACAGAGAAGCACAAAAGTTAGAATCTGGTGACTCTTTGATGCCGCTGTATACTAAGTTGTCCGATGGAAAGAAAGACAAGAACCTTAAGGAATATAAAATGGTATGCCAACCGATAAAAAATGAATGGGAATTTGTTCATCGATTGTCTGATAAATGGAATTTAAAAAATCTGGTTTATAAAAAAAGCGCAGGCAAGATTAGGCATCATTTGGATTTTAATAAACTTAATAATAACCCGGATAATATTTTAAGAATTCAATGGAAAGACCATTGGGAGTATCATAAAAAGATTGCTTCAGAACGCCATAAAAATGATCCAGAATATGTGAAAAAAATTGCCGAAGGCAGAAGAAAGTTTATAGAAAACAACAGAGAGATCCTTTCTGCGCGCAGAAAGGAAATGAATAAAATTCTTTGGCAAGATTCTAATTTTAGAAAAAGACATTCTAAAAGAATTAAAGAATTATGGCAGGATCAGGAATACAGAGAGTATATGGCTGAAGCTAGCAGTAAGAATCTTAAAAGATTATGGCAAAGAAAAGATTTTCAAGAGTTGTTAAGCAAGTTGAAATCACAAGAAATGAAGAAAAGATGGCAGGACAAAGGTTACCGTATTGCCATGTCTAAACACATGAAGAAATTGTCATTGGAAATTTGGTCAAACCCTAAACACAGAGAGTATATATCAAAATTGATGAGAGAGAAATACAGAGAGCCTGAAATGAATAAAAAAATAAGCGAAAGATCAAAAAAGCTATGGCAAGACCCGGAATATCGAAATCAATACTCTAAAGACCATTTTAGTAAAATGGCAAAAAAATTATGGGAAGATCCAAAAGCAAAGGAATTTCATCGGGAAAAGGCCATTAAACAGTGGCAGAATTCAGGATTTAGAGAAAGAGCCGTTGAAGCGGCAAGGGCCCAGGGCAAAAAACGTATGCAGGAAAATCCAAACTTAATGAAAGAATTGGCAGCCAAGGCTAGGATTTCTTTATGCGAAAATTGGCAAAATCCTTCTTATAAAAAGAAGGTAATAAAAAGCAAAGTTTTAAGATATGTCCATTCTCTTTTAGATCAATATTCAGAAGTGAATTTAACGACATATGAAGAAAAAAGGACAAATAACGGCGTACCCAGAATTGAGAACGCTTTAAACTATTTTGAGAATTTTCAGGAAATAATTGAACAGGCTTCAAAGTATAATCATAAAGTAAAAGCTGTAAAGATTCTTAGAAAAAGAGAAGATGTCTATGATTTAACTATTGAATCTTTGCACAATTTTGCTTTAGCCGCCGGAGTTTTTGTTCATAATTCAATTGACGGAGATCCGGCTGCGGCCGCGCGTTATACAGAGTGTAAGCTTTCCAAAGCTGGAGAAGAGATGCTAAAGGATATTAAGAAAGACACAGTTGATTTTGTTGATAATTATGACGGTAGCAGAAAAGAGCCGAAAGTCTTGCCCGCTCCGGCTCCTCAATTGCTTTTGAACGGCGCTTTGGGAATTGCCGTGGGAATGGCAACCAGCATTCCTCCCCACAATCTTAATGAAGTTTGTGATGCGGCTATCTTTCTGGTTGATAACCCTCAAGCGGACACGGAAGACCTTTTTAAGTATATTAAAGGGCCGGACTTTCCCACTGGCGGAGCTATTTTCAATCAAAAGGAGATTATTACCGCCTATTCCCAAGGTAAAGGACCGATATTGATGCGGGGCAAGGCAGAGGTGGCAGAAGATGACAAAAAAGGAAGATCCCAGATAGTGATTACGGAAATTCCTTATTCAGTCAATAAATCCACTTTAGTCCAGCATTTTGCCAAACTGGTTCAAGAGAAAAAAATCAACGGGATAAAAGATATCAGAGACGAATCAGACAAAGATGGCATGAGGATCGTTTTTGATTTGCAAAAAGACGCTTTTCCGCAGAAAATCCTTAATCAGCTCTATAAATTTTCCGACCTGCAAAAAACTTTTCATTTGAATATGCTGGCCTTGGTGGACGGCATTCAGCCCAAAGTCTTGTCTTTGGCCGAAGTTTTAACTTATTATCTGGCGCACAAAAAAGAGGTGGTTGTCCGCCGGGTAAAGTTTGATCTAAAAAAGGCGGAAGAAAGAGCTCATATCTTAGAGGGACTGCATAAATGCTTGTCCAATATCGATGCCGTGATTAAGATTATAAAAGGCTCAAAAAACAGGGAAGAGGCTCAGCAGAATTTAATGAAAAAATTCAAGCTGACCCAGATTCAGGCTGACGCTATTTTGGAAACCAAGCTTCATGCTTTAGCCAAATTGGAGCGGGATAAAGTGGAAGAAGAGCTAAAGGAGAAACAAAAGGAAATTAAAGGTTATTTGGCGATTCTTAAAAGCCAGCAGAAGATTAAAAACATTATGAAAGAAGAACTGGCTCAGGCAAAAGAAAGCTTTGGCGATGCCAGGAGAACAAAAGTTTATGTGCAGAAAATAGGCGAAATTGCCGAAGAAGATTTGATTCCCCAGGAAGAAACAATCATTACCTTAACTAAAGGGGGATATATTAAAAGAATAAACCCAAACACTTATAAAATTCAGAAGAGGGGCGGCAAGGGAATTATGGGAATGAAGACAGTGGGAGACGATATTGTGGAATATTTCTTGTCAGCCAATACCCATGATTCTTTGTTCTTTTTTACTGATTCCGGAAAAGTTTTCCAGACTCCGGTTTACGAAATTCCGGAAGGAAGCAGGGTGGCCAAAGGCAGAGGATTGCTTAATTTTCTGGAGATTTCCGCTGATGAAAAAGTACTGTCTGTTTTTCCTCTCAGCAAAGAAGACAAAGCCAAAACAAAATATTTGGTTATTGGCACCAAAAAAGGTATAATAAAAAAGACAGACCTAAAGGAATTTGAAAATGTGAGGAGATCCGGATTGATTGCCATTAATCTTAAGAAAGGAGACTTACTCCAAGGAGTTGGCAAGGTGAATGAAGGAGATGAGATAATGCTGGTTACTAAAAAGGGACAATCTATTAAATTCAAGGAAAAAGATGCCCGAAAAATGGGTCGGGCGGCAGCCGGAGTGAGAGGAATCAGGCTGAAAAAAGACGATGAGGTGATAGCAATGGATGTTATTCAAAGAGAGTCTGACGAACAAAAACATTTATTAGTGGTAATGAAGAATGGATATGGAAAAAGAACGGATGTTAAGCAGTATAAACTGCAGGGTAGAGGAGGCTCGGGAATCAGAACGGCGGTGGTCAATGCTAAGACCGGAGACGTGGTGGTTGCCAAGGTTTTGGTTGACGAGGAAGACTTAATTGTTATTTCCCGCAACGGACAGGTGATCAGGTCAAGCATTGAATTAATTCCTAAACTGGGCAGGTCAACCCAGGGAGTGAGAATAATGAGGCTGGGAGAAGGCGATAACGTGGCCTCAGGAACTTGCGTTTAATAATATGAATGATTTTATTGACCCAGACAAAATATTAAAAAAGCTTGAATTACGCGAAGATATGCAAGCCGCTGATTTTGGCTGCGGTTCCGGCGGCTGGGTTATTCCGCTTGCTCAAAAACTGGAAGAAGGCAATGTTTACGCCTTAGATGTGCAGGAAGAGCCGTTATCGGCCTTAAAAAACAAGATTGAGACGGCGGGATTGGCTAATATCAAAATGATTCAATCTAATGTGGAAGATCAAAACGGCTCCAAACTGACAGCTGATTCTTTGGAATTGGTCTTAATAACCAATCTTTTGTTTCAAGTGGAGGATGAAAAAGCGGTTTTAGCGGAAGCGAAAAGAGTTCTGAAGCCGGGTGGAAAAATTTTAGTCGTAGAATGGCTGGCAGATTCTTCTTTGGGACCGAAAAAGAAAAGAGTTTCCGCTGGAAAAGTCAAACAATTAGCAGCAGAAATGAGCCTTAAGTTGGAAAAAGAATTCGGCGCTGGAGCTTGTCATTACGGATTAATTTTTGTAAAATAATAGTATGACACTTAGTAAAAGGTTTATCATTGGTTTAGTTGTTTTTTTAACCTTAGCTGGCGCAGCTTCAATTCAAGCAGCCGGACTATGCGAACCGTGCACTGTTCCAGCAGATTGTCCTGATCCTGGACTAGACTGTATAGATGGAAAATGCCGGGGATGCCCTTGCGCTCCCGGAGAAATTTGTTTTTGCAATCCTTTAAAGGCTTGCGGTTTTGATGAACTAATAGATAAGATTGTTGACTATCTTTTCTATATTGTTATTGCCGCAGCTCCAATTATGTTTGTAATTGCCGGTTTTTATTTTACTACGGCGGCGGGCGATGCCAAGAGAATCGCCACTGCCAAAACCATAGTTATTTGGACTTTAGTGGGTTTATTCATTACTTTAATGGCTAAAGGAATAATCGGAGTAATAAGGGCGTTATTGGGATAATTATAATGAAGAAAATATTTTTAGTTGGTCTATTTATTTTTTTGATATTTGGAACAACAAGTTCCGCCCTTGCTCAATTTGGTTGCAATTTTAACACTGTTTGCGAACCTGTTTTTCCCACTGATGAGAGCTGTCAATTTTGTGCTGCTGACTGTGATTGTAGCACCATAGGTAAAGTTTGCGGAGTACT
>JAUVEE010000019.1 GCA_030594935.1 bacterium | reverse complement strand
CTTCTGACCGCTTCCTGCAAAGCCATTGACCCGGCGATCTTGAAGGCAATTTCTGAAGAATCCACTTCATGATAAGAACCGTCATACAAGGTGACATTCATGTCAATCAATTGATAGCCGGCAACCACTCCTTTATCCATTGCTTCTTTAACACCTTTTTCCACGGCCGGAATGTATTCTTTGGGAATAACTCCTCCCTTGATCGCATCGATAAATTCAAAGCCCTTGCCTCTTTCCTGCGGCTCGATTCTAAGATAAACATGTCCGTATTGTCCTCTTCCTCCGGACTGCTTGGCATATTTGGTTTCCGCTTGCGCTTCCTGCCTGATCGTTTCCCGGTAAGCCACTTGGGGCTTGCCAACATTGGCTTCCACTTGGAACTCTCTTTTCAACCGGTCGCAAATAATCTCCAAATGCAGCTCCCCCATGCCGGAAATGATCGTTTCTCCGGTTTCTTGGTCTCCCTTGACCCTGAAAGTGGGGTCTTCATCAGTCAGTTTCTTTAAGGCCATTCCCATTTTTTCCTGGTCAGCCTTGGTTTTAGGCTCAATGCGAATGGAAATAACCGGAGCCGGAAAGCTGATCTCTTCCAAAACAATCGGCTGATTCTCATCACAAAGAGTGTGCCCGGTGGTAGTGTTTTTCAAGCCCACCGTGGCCGCGATGTCTCCGGCAAAAAGCTCGTCCACTTCTTCTCGTTCGGCCGCATGCATTCTTAATATCCGGCCGATCCTTTCTTTTTCTCCGGTCATTGAGTTTAAAACATAAGAGCCTTTTTTCAAAGTTCCGGAATAAACCCGGAAATAGTTCAAAGTTCCCACAAAAGGATCAGTGGCCACTTTAAACACTAAAGCGGCAAAAGGGTCGGCATCGCTTGATACTCTTTTTTCAACTTTATTGGTATTGGGGTTGTTTCCTTCCACCGGCGGCAGATCGGTCGGGCTGGGCAGATAATAGCAAACAGCGTCCAATAAAGGCTGAATACCGTTGTTCTTTAAAGCTGAACCGCAGAATACCGGTATCAGCTTATAGTCTATAACCGCTTTTCTTAAAGCCGCTTTTAGTTCTTCCAGAGAAATTTCTTGGTCGTTCAAATATTTTTCCAAGAGCCTTTCGTCCTCGCCGGCAATCTTTTCCACCAGCTTTGCTCTCATTCCTTTGGCTTTTTCCAATAATTCAGCCGGTATTTCTTCTTCTTTGATGTTTTCTCCAAAATCACCTTCAAAGCGCAAGGCTTTCATGGTTAAGAAGTCAACCACTCCTTTCAGGTTTTCTTCCAAGCCGATCGGCATTTGCATGGCAACGGCATTGGGAGAAAGCTTTTGCAGAATTGAATCAAAAGCCTTGTCAAAATCAGCGCCCATTCTATCCAGCTTATTAACAAAACAAATCCGCGGAACATTGAATTTGTCCGCTTGGCGCCAGACCGTTTCCGATTGGGGCTCTACTCCGGCCACGCCGTCAAAAACCACTACCGCGCCGTCCAGAACCCTGAGAGACCTCTGCACTTCCACGGTAAAATCAATATGTCCCGGAGTGTCAATAATATTAAAACGATATTCTTCTCCGTCAACTTTCCAGAAACAAGTGGTAGCCGCGGAGGTAATGGTGATTCCTCTTTCCTGCTCCTGCTCCATCCAGTCCATGATCGCTTCTCCTTCGTGCACTTCCCCGATCTTATGGGAAATTCCGGTATAGAAAAGGATCCGTTCTGATACGGTTGTCTTTCCGGCGTCTATGTGAGCGATGATTCCGATGTCTCTGGTTTTTTCAATGGGATACTTTGGCATGCGTTTAAAATTTAAATTAAATTAAGATATCTCCGCTTAAGGCGGGATAGTATAAAGTTAAAGCTTTTTTGTTTATTTGTCAACTCTTGACAAAATCAAAATAACGTACTTATATATTATAATACAGCAAAGAATAATAAAGATTATTCTTTTAACAACTATTATGGATGGTGATAAAAATGATTGATGGAGCAATAGAAGTAGGAAGCACGGTTGTATTAAAACCGGAATTTGATAGAAAATGGGAAGAAACAAGAAGAAGGCTGAGTTGGCTTAAAGGAAAAAATCTTTTATTCAGTCAGAGATATAAGGTGAAAGAAATACATCTTGTGCATTTGGTCCACGGCAGAAAATACTTTGTTATTAAGTTGGATAACGGAGCTATGGAATCTATTAGTTGGTTTGAAAAAGCCGGATAGGTCCTGGAAAATCACCAGGCCTATTTTTTTTGCCTTAATAACCAAAAGACTCTTGATGACAAGAGCCTTTTACTTTTAAAATTGAGTTTATTCTACCAAGCGAAGTGAGCGAATGCCCGGTTGGCTTCCGCCATGCGGTGAACATCGTTCTTCTTTTTAATTGCTGTTCCATCGTTGTTGGCTGCCGCCATCAGTTCTTCAGCCAGCTTTTCTTTCATTGGCTTGCCTTTCTTGGCTCGGGCCGCGTTGGATATCCAGCGCATGGCCAAAGTAAGCTTTCTGTCCCCTCTTACTTCTCTGGGAACCTGGTAAACGGCTCCTCCCACTCTTTTTGATTTCACTTCCAGCATGGGAGAAACATTGCTGATCGCTTCTTCAAAAACATCCAAAGCTTCTTTCTTGGTCTTTTCTTTTATAATCTCAAATGATTGGTAAACAATCTTCCGGGCCACGGTCTTTTTTCCTCTTTCCATGATGCGGTTGATGAACTTGGCCACCACTACGCTGTCATATAAGGGATCCGGTTCTATTGTGTGTCTTTTTATTGCGTGTCGGGCCATATTTATTCTTTTTTAGCTTTAGGTTTTTTAGCTCCGTATTTAGACCTCTTCTTTTTTCTGTTTTCCACTCCGGTAGTGTCCAAGACTCCTCTGACAATATGGTATCTTACTCCGGGCAGATCTTTTACCCGGCCTCCTCTGATAACAACCACTGAATGCTCCTGCAAAGTGTGGCCGACTCCGGGAATGTAAGCGGTAACTTCCATGCCGTTGCTTAAGCGCACTCGGGCCACTTTACGCATGGCCGAGTTAGGCTTTTTGGGAGTGGCGGTAAAAACTTTAACGCAAACGCCTCTTTTAAAAGATGAATTATATTTTACCGGCCTGTTTTTTAAAGTATTGAAACTGAAAGCCAAAGCCGGCCGCTTGGACGACTTTTTCGCGCTTTTCCTTGGCTTTCTCATTAATTGGTGTATGGTGGGCATTTTTTCAAATTAAAATAATTAAGCGCTGGGCGCTTCAGTAATAAAGATAATAAAAAAATAAAGAAATGTCAATAGAGAGAATATCCCACAACTAAATTGTGGAGTAAAATTGCTCCGTCAAAAATAAGATTCAAGCCGTAAAGAAGCAGAAGCAGAAGCACGAAAAGCCCGTAGCGCTGCAGAAATATTTTCACGTTTTCCATGGAGTCGGGCAGAAGGGAAAATAGGATATGAGAACCGTCCAAAGGAGGAACGGGAATCAAATTAAACAGGGCGAGCAGGAAATTATAAATAACGATAATGGTGAAAAAGACCGTAATCGCAGCCGGGAGTTCTATAAACCTAAGCAATAACCCGAAAAAAACAGCTACCGTCAGATTGACTGCCGGACCGGCCGCCGCCACTTTCAATCCTCCCCATTTTTGGTCTTTAAGATTATAGGGGTTTACCGGAACAGGCTTGGCCCAGCCGATTAAAAAAGGAGACTGGAGAAGAAAAAGAATTAACGGCAAAGCCACTGAACCAATGGGGTCCAAATGCTTCAAGGGATTCAAAGTCAATCGGCCGGCATATTTTGCCGTCGGGTCTCCCAAATGATCAGCCACAGAGCCATGAGCAACTTCATGGATAATGATTGAAAAAAGCAAAACTACTAAACTGAAAATAGTAAGGATAATGGTTTCCATAAGTATTTTTAAATATAGCACATTGGCTGAGCCTTGCCAAATATCAAGGCTAGCTCTAAATAGTAAAAAAAAAGAAAAGCGCTAAGCGCTTTTAAATTTAGATATCAGATGATAAAGAAAACTGGTCTTTCTCCAATAAGTTTCAATCTCCATAGTGAATATCGAAAAAGAGAAACATATCATCATAAATATCACGGCAAGTCCTGACAAACTTTGCGACAAGCAAGCAAGAGATAGGGCGCCAACTAGTATAGTTATTATCGACAATACGTCTATAATCAGATTTTTCTTCATTGAACCACCTCCAAGGTACTAATGTCAGTATATAAATTAACATAGATTAGTCAAGATGACTTGCCAAATTTTTAAATTTAAACTATAATATCAGCATAATAATAAGTAACCAATTTCAGATATGGCTAAACAATGTCCAATTTGTGAAAAAACATCAAAGATGGTGGGAAAATTAGTAAAGCTAAGAGGTAAATACAATCCTACTATTAAAAAAAGAAAGTATCCCAATCTGCAATGGGTGCGTATTCCGATTGACGTTAAAAGAGAAGCCTGCAAGGAATTTGCCGGCAAAAGAATTAAGGCTTGCACCAAATGCATCAAAGCCTTGGCTAAAGCAAACTAAACTTCATAGAAGTCAACTCCCCCGTTAGAATCAATTTCTAACGGGGGCAGTTTTTAAACGGGATGTAGTATAATGGTATTATGCAGGGCTGGGGGTCCTGTGACCCGAGTTCAATTCTCGGCATCCCGAATAATAAAGACAACCCTGATTTTCTGTGCTATTCTTTAAGTATAAAAAACTTATGAAATTATCAGAAGAAGAATTTGAAGAACTGCTGGGAAACAATGATTTGGCAATAAGCTTGATCGGAATGTCAAACATTGGCAAAACATATTTATCCCGAAAACTTAGCGAGCTTAAATTCAAACGCTTTGGCTGCGACGACATAATTGAAGCAAAGCTGGGGGACAAGCTCAAAAAGATGGGGTATAAGGGAACCAATGATGTGGCCCGCTGGCTGGGCCAGCCATATGAAAAACAATTTACCACAAACCAAAAGACTTATTTACAGCTGGAAAAACAAGCTCTGATAAAAATATTTCTTTATCTGACGAACGGAAATCAAGAAAATGTGGTTATAGACACAACCGGAAGCCTGGTGCATACCGGCGCAGACGTCTGTCTGGCTTTAAAAGAGCACTCTTTAATAGTGTATATTGAAGCCGGCGAGGACATGAGAGAAGAGATGTTTGAGCAATACCTTAAAGAACCGAGACCGGTTATCTGGGGAAAAGTCTTCCAGCCCCAAGACCAAGAAACAAATCAGGAAGCTCTTAAAAGGTGCTATCCAAAACTGCTGGATTTGCGCAATTCTCTCTACACCCGCTACGCTGACATAACCGTCCCTTATAATTCTCTGCCTAAAAACATTGGAGCGGAAGAATTTCTGGAGTTGATCAAGAAATCGCTGTAAAGTTTTATAGTAAAAAAATAAACCACCTTTGATTTTAGGTGGTTCTAATGTTTTACTCTGTTATTTTTGCTTTTATTCTGGCAATATTTTTTTTAGCCATTTCAACGCGGTCGGGTATCTTTTTCTCTTCCCATAGCTGCAGCGAACGCGTTTCGCTTGTCAGCGCTTTTTTTAAATACCTCTTATTTTCAAACACTTCGGCGATCCGATGGTGAGCCGCCGCCTCATCGGTTTTAGCGGAAACTTCTTTATAGCCGATAATAGCTTGGTGCAATTTAGCCAGAGCTTTTTTCCAGTTCTCCTGCGGTAGATGGATAAGCGTGGCTAGATTATAGCAATTCTTGGCCAGCTGGTGCGTGGCTTTGCGCTCAATTTCCGGACTATCCGAATCTACAAGAATCCTGTTTAGTGAAGCCGCTTCCTCAAAAAGCTCTTCTGCTTTTTTTAACTCCCCTATTTTCGCCATTGCGATAGCGCAGCCATTTAAATTGGTTGTGTCTCTGGTTGTCGCTTCTCCGGGAGGAAGAAATAAAGCAAGTTTGGCATGTTTTATGGCTTTTTCCTTATTATCTCGTTCGGCCCAGTAGATGCTTAAGCCGGTATGGGCGCTGGTTACAATTGCCTTCTTGGCTTTTGAATCTACAACAAATCCCCATAAATTACGGGCGGCAGTTTTTTCTCCCTGCTTCCAATAAATCCAAGCTCTTAAGTTGGTTATTTTCCACTTTTCTTGGGGAGTGGCCTCGGTTATTTTCTCTAATAGATCAAGAGCATCGCTCCAATCCCCTTTGTCACTCAAGTCATTTGCTTTATCAATTTTCTTCGTTACTGTACTCATTTAACCACCTCTGTGTTCGTAACCGGCTGTTTAATTCACCAGTTCCGGAAACCTACTCTAATAGGCTTTCGGAATTGGTGAATCTTTTTTTAACGAGCGCTTATTTAATATACAACTAATAGTTGGAATGTCAATATAAAAAACACTCCTCTTAGGGAGTATCTTTTATGGCCCTGCAGCTTTCTGAAATAAATTCTTAAAAAGAATCCAGATTGAAGTCCTCACGCATAACCCAAGAGTTATGCAAATGATTGGACCTCCTAGAAAAACTTTGTGTTAGAATTTAAGTAAAAAGATCTACAGAACCACTTATATTATATCATAAGCAGATAAATAATCAACCCGCAAAATCGTCTTATTTCTAAAGATGCAGAACAGATGCTATCTGTTTAATCATTGATACTACCACGGGCGGCGGCATTAAACTGTAAGAAGGAACACCTTTATTGTCTTTAACCTGCCAAGGCCTTTCCATTATTTGCACTTTATTTTTATCATCCAGTTCGTAATAGTATTCCGGAGTAATTTCGTAATCATCAACAACTTCTGGAGCTTTTTCTGTCGGAATAGAGTTTCTCAAAAGCACCTTGGGAATTCCGTAAAGAGAAAAGGCTTTTTCAATTAATGTTCCGTCCTTGGCTAGACGGTTTTTGATCGGTTCAATTCCCAGCTCGTCTCCTTCTTTTTGGACCATTCTTTCTTTTTGGCACTGAGGATTGTCGCAAATTAGATAAAATTCCTCTTTCTCTTTGTCGTAGCCCGCTTTTGAAGTGGCCAGCAATTTCAAATTTCTGGAAGTTTTACAAACCGGACAAATTCTCCGCCATTTGATCCTTTCATTGATCACATCGTCAGGAACATCAATTAAGACAAAAAGATCAGGATCCTTTCTGTAGTCAATAAGATTTCTGAAAAACAAAGAATAAGATATTTGGTCTAACTCTCTGGGAAAACCGTCAATAAAAAGAGATTTTTTCGGCATTTTGCTTATTTCCCTCTGAACCAGGGCTAAAATGAATTCGGTGGGAAGCAGTGTTTCAGTGTCTCTGTTAAACAAATCTTCGATTGTTTTTTCAACCGAAACATATCCTCTATAATTTTGAGTGAGCCAATCAATCAGTTCCTTTTTTTTGCTTTTATCGGAAGCAATGTTTTCATGTATATCTCTGACAACATCGCCAACCGAAATATGGGCTATCTTATCAGGATCCACTATCTCCGCAAACATTTTGGAATAAGTTCCTTTGCCGGAATTTTTCTTGCCTAAAAAATAAGCGATAAAACTATTATTTTCTAAATAATCTTTTATTTTTTTAATCTCCGGGCCGGCTTTTAATTCAAAATATTCCAGGCGCTCTTTAGGATCGGTCAGATTAAATTTCCGGTCTACTTCTTTTATCTTGGTGCTATAAATTGGGAATTCCATATTTTTATAAATAATCATTCAATTTTATAATCAATGCCATTGCTGACGATCTTAATGTCTCCGTCTTCGTCAGTTCTTAAAATTCTTATAGCAAACTTTTCTAAAACTGCCAAGACTTCCTCGTGGGGATGGCCGTAAGAATTGCCGGCGCCGCAGGAAATTACTGCTATTTCCGGAGAAACTTCTTGAATAAATTCATCGGCGCTGGAAGTCTTGCTGCCGTGATGGCCGACTTTCAAGACATCAGCTCTTAATTCTTCTTTGCTTGCCAGCTTTTTTTCCACCGCCTTAAAGGCATCACCGGTAAAAAGAAAAAGCTTGTCTTGAAAAACCAAACGGAGAACAATGGATGTATTGTTAACGCTTTTAGAAGTCTGTCCCTCCAAACTCTCAAAAGGGTGCAGAACCTCCAAATAGGCTGTCTTAAACATTATCCGCTGTCCGGCCTGGGCAATGATAATATCAGCTCCCTCTTGGGCAATCAATTCCTGCCATTTCTTGAATTCCGCGGTTTCCCTGACTATTCCGGTCCATAAGATATTATCCACCTGATACTGCTCTAAAACCTTTATTAAGCCGCCATAATGGTCATGCTCCGGATGAGTCAGGATCATCAGATCAATTGTTCTGTCGCCCAAAGGCATCTCCTTTGCCAGCTTATCCAAAATAACGGAGGTCGGGCCTCCGTCAATTAGAACTTGATAGCCGAACGGAGTTTCAATAAAGATAGCGTCTCCCTGGCCAATGTCAAAGAAGCTTACTTCCAGCTCCGGGATATTATTAAAAGCTCTATCCCAAGCTAAAAAGTTGAGCAGGACCAGTGTGCCCAAGATTATCAGAATAAGAAGCTTTCTCTTTTCCATTATCTAATCATAGCATAAAAAACAGCCCCGCCTTAACAGGGCTGTCTCTTCTAGAATCTGATTAATCGTTTTTCCCTAAAATTCTGAACATCTTAGTTCCGCACTCCGGACAAGTTCCGGTCATTGCTCTGCGCTTAACATCTCCTTTGCCTTTCATTTCAACTTCTTGAGGGTCTTTCATCTCCCTCTTTGCTTTGCATTTTACACAATATGCCTCCATGATGATATATAAATTTAATTACTATATTTAAAAGCGACCTTTATTTCGGTTTTCCACAGCTTTATATAAGCTTAAGTTAAGCTAAAACTATAGTCAAGGGCAAAAAGCATTATTAAGGATTAAAAAACAAGACCAGAAATTAAGGCTTCTGGCCGCTTAAACTATTTTTTTCAGTTTTTTCTTTCATTTCAGTGACGAATTGATGGACAATTTTTGGTGATTTCCGGGGAAATCCAACCGTGGCTTCATTGTCTTCAAACTTTATTACCACAAGATTCCCTTTATATCCCGGAATTCCGAAAATCCATCTCCCGACAGTGTCAACGGAAATTTTCCCGTCCTTTCTGGACCAGCCAAAGGCCCCTGTTTCTATTTCCTGAGAATACATTTTCCAAAGAAATCTTCTAGCAATGGTGCGCAGACAACTCTTAGCGTCCCCTTCTATAAATCGAGGTAATCTTATAACCACCTCCTTCATTTTTCCTTTTAGCCTTTCCGGAAATTCTTCCATGATAATCCCTCCTGCATTGAATTATTTAAGAACTGTTGGATTATCTTTATACAATAGATGTTATAAAATTACAATAATGTTGCTAGCTCTCTAGCGGCTTTGGCAACATCTTTGGCATCGCATATCGCGGAAACAACAGCCACGCAGTCTGCTCCGGCTCTTAAAACTTCTTGAGCATTGTTTTTATTAATACCGCCAATGGCCACCAGCGGAATCCTGATTGCTTTTTTTACTCTGGGAATCATTTTTACTCCCAAAACCTTTCCTTGCTTGGTCTCTGTGTGGAATATCTGACCCAGACCAACATAATCCGCCCCTTGTTTTTCCGCTTTAACAGCCTCTGGCACGGAATGAACTGATATCCCAATGATTTTACCCTCCAATAGCTGTTTGGCTGCTTTAATCGGCAAATCGTCCTGTCCCAGATGAACTCCGTCCGCGTCCACTGCCAAAGCTACATCAACACGGTCATTAACAATAAACTGGACTTTGGCTTTTTTAGTAATTGCTCTTATCTTCTTAGCTAAAGCCAATACTTTATTATCAGGCATCTCTTTGGCCCTTAACTGGATAATTTTCACCCCTCCTTTGATTCCTTTTTGAACGATTTCAAGACAGTTCTTTGACAGTTCCGGACAAACAATTAAATAAAGTCCGCTCTTAAAATTAGTCTTGTTTAGTTCTTTAATCATTTCTTTTTCTAAAAGATAAAGTTTAAATCTGATCTCTTTGAACTTTTTACTCGCTTTTACGTCAGTCAGCTTGGAAAACTCTTCTAAAACCCGCAAAGCTTCCTCTGTCCGGCAAAAATTAGCTTGGGCAATATCCTGATAATCTTTTCTCAGCATTTCCGTCTTATTTTCCAGCCTGGCGCCAACATCTTTGTTTCTGGATAGGATAAGCTTTATTCCGGCTGAAGTTATTTGATGCCGAGCCTGTTTTATTTCTTGAGTTAAGCCTTTGTCGGCCAGAATAAAACGGGCAATATCTTCTGTTACCCTTAAGCCTTCCTTGGCTCTGTTCAAATTAGCGTCAATAAGGCTAAGCATGTTTTTTCAAAACTTGAAAGTCTTTTTTCAGCTCTTCAATCATATTCCGGTTATAGGTGGCCACGGCCGGATGATAGAGAGGAATGATGACAAAATCCTGCTCCGGCTCAAAAATCTGTCCGTGGATCTTGCTTATTCCCTGAATCTTGTTGTCTAAACCGTATTTCTCCAGGATAAAGCCGGTGGAATAATTACCCAAGGTGCAAACCACTTTGGGCTTAATAATTTCCAGCTGTTTTTCCAAATAAGGAGTGCAGGCTGCTATCTCTTCTGTTTTGGGATTGCGGTTCTCCGGAGGCCGGCACTTCAGGATGTTGCAGATATAGACTTCTTCTCTTTTAATGCCCACTGATTCCAATAATTCATCCAAAATCTTGCCGGCGGCTCCGCAAAAGGGCCGCCCGGTCTTATCTTCGGAAGCTCCCGGAGCTTCTCCGCAGAAAACTATTTTAGCCTGATGGCTGCCCTGGCCGATCACCGGCAAGGTCCTTGTCTTAGCAAGAGGACATTTTTCGCAAGCTATTATCTCGTCTCTTAATTTTTCAAATTCACTCATAATCCAAGAAGCCGTTAATAATCAAATCCAAGGCTTGTTTTTCAGTCAGTCCTCTCATCATTAAATAATTCAATTGTTCTTCGGAAACTCGGCCGATTGAAGCTTCATGAGTAATCCGGGCTTTTTGATGAGAGCAAACCAGGGCCGGAACCAGGGAAACTACTGCCTTCTCGTCTGTTAATAGTCCCTGGCAATCCAAATGGCCTTTGGCTTCGGCTTCAGCTTTTATCTGAGAATTAGCTGAGATCCGGCTGTTTTTGCCGGCCGCCAGCCTTAATTTCAACATTCCGGAGGCATTCCTGCCTTTAAGGATCAAACTCTCTTTAATGTCAAATTTGGTTTCCACGCAGGCAGCTGACATTTCCAAATTAGCGCTGGCATTCTCCTGGAGAATTAAACGATTGTTTGTTTTGAGCTCTCGGGGCGGCATAATCACTTGATAATTATAGTTCAGCCGGGCATCTTTTTCCAAGAAAAACTGATAGCTGGTTTCCACTATATCCTTTTCTCCCCAGGAATGAACATGCTGATAGTTTACTTTCGCTCCCTGTTTGATAACAATCTTGCCGCTGGCCTGATGAAAACCGTTTAAATCTTTCTTTAAACTATTGCAAGTTCCCTGAATATCTATTTTTATATTATCTTCCACCACCAGTAAATTTTGCATTCGCTGTTTAATTCTTGGACTGGAAATGGAAACGCAGCTGAGCAAAGGGTTTTTAGTTTGTTTTCTTGCCCAAATGAAATAACCACTGCTTGGTTTTAAAGCAAAATACTTCCTGGTCCAATCGTATTTTTTCCAAGCCAATCCTGCCGGCAGGATTTCCACTCCTTCCGGCCGGCAGATCTTTTTCACCTTATTATCAATCTGTAAATAATGCGTGTTTTTTGCACCTTTCATAACCATAGTCTTTAATTGTTTTTAGCACTTTTTGATAACCCTTGTGGCGGCAGATAATTCTTCCTCTAACCATTACGTTGACTATCTCCGGCTGGAGAAACTTTAGAATCTCTCCGGAATGGGTAATTAATAATACGGCGATATTTTTAGCGACCAATTCCCGGCGAATGATCTCAGCCACCTCTTCTGTTTTTTTCAAATCCAAGCCCGCGTCAATTTCATCCAGAATAACCAGCTTGGGCTTTAAACTTAAGATCTGCTGCAGTTCGGAAAGTTTTTTTTCCCCGCCCGAATAATTTAAATTTACTTCCCGATCCAATAAGGCAGTAATCCCGACTTTAGCTTGGGAAGCCTTGCTTTTGGTAATCTTTTCCAGCAATTGAGACAGTTTTACTCCCTTAATGGCCGGAGGATTCTGCCAAGACAAAGCAATTCCCAGCCTGGCTCGCTGAGAAGAAGAAAGCTTGGCAATGTTTTTCCCTAAAAACAATATCTGGCCTGTTCTTATTTCATATTTGGGATTGCCCATAATCGCTTGGGCTAAAACACTTTTGCCGGAACCGTTAGGGCCTAAAATCGCCTGCAGTTCTCCTTTTTTCAACTCTAAATCAACCCCTTTGAGGATTTCTTTATTTTCGCTGCTGACTTTTAAGTTCTTGACTGTAAAAAACATATTATATTATTTTTACCATAATTTCCCTTTCCCGGGCACGCTCGTCAAAATCAATCAAAACAATCTGCTGCCAGGTTCCCAGATAAATTTTGCCTTCTTCCACGGGAAAAGCCAAATCAGTTTTCATTAAGGCTGATTTAATGTGAGCGGCGCCATTATGGTCGCCCCACTTTAAATGGTGCTGGTAATCAGCGTTTTCCGGAGCCAGCTGTTCAAAAACCTTTTTTAAATCCTCAATCACTCCTTCTTCGTACTCCATGGTTGTTAAAGCCACGGTAGAGCCTTTGGTGAAAACAAACACCATTCCTTCTTTGATCCCGGATTCAGCCACGGCTTTCTCGATTTCTTCGGTTATATTAACAATATCATAATGGCCTTT
>JAUVEE010000038.1 GCA_030594935.1 bacterium | reverse complement strand
AACCGCCCGCTCCATTGAAAAGATCATCAAAAAATACGCCTTAATGGCCGGCCTGCCGTCCATAACCACTCCCCACACTCTGCGCCACAGCTTTGCTACCGACTTATTGAATCAAGGAGCCGACCTCAGAACTGTTCAGGAATTCCTGGGCCACCGCAGCATTACCGCCACTCAAATCTATACCCATGTAACCTCCAAGCGTTTGCGCGATATCCACCATAAATTCCACAGCGGAAAAGACCTCTAATTATTTTGACAAATTTCTTTATTTTTGATAACATTATCTCATGTCAAAGACTAAGGCCACAGGCGCCACAAAACTAGGCAGAGACTCCGAAGCAAAACGATTAGGAGTAAAACTCTACGCCGGTGAAAAAGCAAAATCCGGCAGCATTATTATCCGCCAAAGAGGCACAAAATTCCTGGCCGGTAAAAATGTTAAAAGAGGCAACGACGACACCCTTTACGCAATTAAGGAGGGCGTGGTTAAGTTCGCCACTAAAAAGATTACAAGATTTGACGGTAATCAAAGAACCGCTAAAGTTGTGAATGTAGAATAATCCATCTTCAATTTTAAACTAAAAAAAATGCCATTAATGGCGTTTTTTTGGTGAATAAATTTATTCCGATTCTTGATTATATTCTATTCTTATCGGCTCCTTCGCTTCTTCAAAAGCAACTATATATCCGATGCTAAAACTTAATAAAGATACTAATATAACCCCTACCAGTAAAATTATTTCTTCGTGGTGCTTTTTGATGAATTCTATTATCCTTGATAGCATTTCGAAACCATTAACAGCGAAATTCGCTGTTTTATTTTAAACACGCTTTGACAAATTCCCTGAATAAGGGATGAGGTCTGGTGGGTCTTGATTTAAATTCAGGATGAAATTGAGTGGCGACAAAGAAAGGATGATCCTTGAGCTCTATGATCTCCACTAAATCTTTTTCCGGGTTGATTCCGGCCAAGACCAGGCCTTTTGAAGTAAGAGCGTCTCTGAAATCATTATTAAACTCATAGCGATGGCGATGCCTCTCGGAGATCAGGGAATCTTTATAGGCTCGGGAACTGATGGTTCCGGAAGCAATTTTGCAAGGATATTCTCCCAGCCTCATTGTTCCGCCGTATTTATTCTGGGACAATAAATCTTTTTGTTCGGGAATGACGTCAATTACCGGCTCTTGACAATCAGGGGAAACTTCAGTGGAATTTGCTTGAGCCAAGCCGCAGACATTGCGGGCGAACTCTATCACTGCCAGCTGCATTCCAAAACAGAGCCCTAAGAGAGGCACTTTTTGTTCCCGGCAAAATTGGATTGCTTTTATTTTTCCCTCCACTCCCCTGGTTCCAAAGCCTCCGGGAATGATTATGCCGTCGTACTTTTTCAACTCTTTTAGTTTTGAACTATCGTCTATGTAGTCGTCAGCTGACAGCCAGCTGATTTCCGGCTTATATTTAAAAAACCAGGCAGCGTGCTTAACCGCTTCAATCACCGAGATATATGAATCTGTCAGGGTAAACTTCCCTGATTCAAAATATTTTCCCACGATGCCGATCTTAACTGGTTTTTCCGCCGTCTTAATAACATCCACCAGCTTTTCCCATTTTTCCAAGTCTGTTTTTTTCCTTCCCTTTAAGCCGAATTTATTTAAAATTCTCTGCCCTAAATTATCTTTTTCAAAATTCAAAGGAACTTCGTAAATTGATTTGACGTCAGGCGCGGAAATAATATATTCTTTGTCCAGATTGCAGAAAATAGAAAGTTTTTTCTTGCGCGGTTCGTCCAAGGGAACCGGCGCCCGTCCCAATATCATATCCGGCTGGATTCCGGTCATATTCAAAGACCTGACGGCATACTGGGTCGGCTTGGTTTTCATTTCCCCTATCATCTCCGGAACAGGCAAATAGCTGACTAAAATAAAAAAGACATCCTTGGGATGACGCAGTTTGAGCATTCGGGCCGCTTCCAGAAATAGCATATTCTGATATTCCCCCACTGTGCCGCCGATCTCAACCAAGACAAAATCAGCATTGGTCTTTTTGGCCGCTTTCTTAATGCGCGAGATAACTTCGTTGGGAATGTCAGGCACCACTTCCACGCATTTTCCTTTGTATTCCAAATTGCGCTCTTTATTGATAACGGTCTGATAAACTCTTCCGGTAGTAAGATAATTATCAGTGGTTAAATTTCTGTCCAAAAATCTTTCGTAATTTCCCACGTCTTGATCGCATTCCACTCCGTCTTGGGTCACGAAAGTTTCCCCGTGTTCAACGGGATTCATTGTCCCGGCATCCACGTTGATATAAGGGTCGATTTTCAGAGCTGTCACTTCAAATCCTTTGCTTTGGAGAATCTTTCCGATTGAAGCAATAGCAACTCCCTTGCCAATGCCGGACATTACTCCGCCAGCAACAAAAATATACCGCGCCATAAGTATTTTATCGCAAACTATAAATTAGTATAAAAAGCTTACAACTAATTTACCAATTCACCAATTAGTTATTTATCTTCAATAACAATTATTTTAATTTCCGCTTCTAAATTATGGTCAAATTTAACTTTGACCGGAAATTCGCCGAACTCTTTGATCGGTTCCATTTCCAACTGGGTTTTTTTAATTTCAAATTCTAATTTCTTTATTTCTTCAACCACCTTCTTGGGAGTAACCGACTCAAATAATTGCCCTTTATCGCCGGCTTTAAGAGAGATGGTGATTTCCTGGCCGTCAATCGCTGAAGCGACCTCTTGAATCTTTTTAAGCCCTTCTTCCACTTGCTGAGCGCTGATTTCTTTTTGCATTTCCAGCCACTTCAAAGCTTCCGGAGTCGCTTGCTTGACCAATCCTTGAGGAAGAAGAGAATTGCGGACATAGCCTTCTTTAACTTCTTTAACCTCGTGCTTCTTTCCCAAATTTTCTATGTCTTCTAAGAGAATAACTTTCATATGATTAATATTTTACAATAAACCTTTTATAATTTTTATCTGCTTTTTCCCATTCTACCTCAACTTTTACTACTTTTGCAAGGGGTGGGCCGGAATGGCACCATTTAATCAGTTTTTTTAAATCTTCGGCTGGTCCCTGGGCAATAATTTTCACCGAACCAGTCGGCTCATTTTTAATCCAGCCGGCCAGTCCTAATTCCCCAGCCGCTTTAGCGGTCTCCAAACGGTAGAAAACTCCCTGAACTTTCCCTTGCACGATAATAACGCATTGTAACATTTTTGCTAAAAACTTAAAGCCCCTCAAGAATTTCCATGGCTTTTTCCAATTGAGGGTCAAGTCCTTCATTATAGTCATCAATAGTCATTTCAACTTCTATGTCAGGCGTTAAGCCAATTTCGCTGATATAGTCGCCATTAGGGGTTAACCACTTGGCTACAGTAACCTTAAGACCTGAATCATCGCCAAATTCATCGAACTCCTGAACCGAACCCTTGCCAAAAGAAGTCTCCCCAATAAGTTTAATCCCTCTGTTGTCGCGCAAAGCCCCGGCCATAATCTCCGAAGCGGAAGCTGAGCCCTGATTTATTAAAATAACTATTGGATAATCAAGCAACCGGCTGTTTCCCCTGGCCTTATACTCTCTTGGTTCTCTTCCCTCTCCGAAGTCTTCAATCGTGACAACGTCCCCTTTTTCCAAAAACCAACCGGTGATATCTTGCGCTACCTGCAGATAGCCGCCCGGGTTATTGCGCAGATCCAAAACTATTCTTTCCGCCGAACTTCTTAAAACTTCAGCGGCCATATCTTTAAAATCATCATTAGCCTCTTCTGAAAAATGATAAAGCTTAATGTAAGCGATATTGTCTTCTTTCAATTCCCATTTAAGAGAAGGAACCTTAATCACCCCTCTGATAACTTTGATCTCCTTGGTTTCCACCCAGTCTTCCCGGAAAATAGTAAGAATGACCTCTGTTCCTTTAATGCCCCTGATAAGCTTCACTGCTTCTTCAATGGATATATCCCTGGTGGAATTATCATCTATTTTCACAATTATATCGCCGGGAAGAAAGCCTGCTTTTTGCGCCGGCGTGCCTTCCAGAGGAGCAATAACGGTAAGCTGATTCTTTCTTATCCCTATTTCCATACCCACTCCTTCAAATACTCCCTTAACGTCTTCTTTAAACATCTTAGCCTCTTCCGGATTGAAAAAGGTAGTATAAGGGTCGTCCAAGCTGTCCACCATCCCGGAAACAGCTCCGTAAACCATTGCCTGATAATCCATTTCCTGGGGATATTTTTTTTCCAACAACAACCAAACATCCCAAAAAAGCGAAAAATCAACTTTTTCCGGCTGGCCTTCTTCTTGATTTTCAACTCCTCCCACCAGTAAAACCGAATCTCTGACGCTCCCGAGCAAAAAACCAAAAACAAAAGTTATGATGACAGTGACTATTACTAAAAAAGGAAGTAAACTTTTATTGTCCTGCATTTTAAATAAAAAAATATATTCTTTTTATAACAAATTTTTAATAAAAAATCTATAACTCCTGTTATAAATTATACACTATATTGAAATGGTTTCAAAGCAAAAGGACGAGACCCGACCTCATCCTTTTGGAAACTTGTTTCTTGTTAGTGCGTCCAGTAGGAATCGAACCTACAACCATCACCTTAAAAGGGTGCTGCTCTGCCTGGTTGAGCTATGGACGCAAGAGCCGCTGAACGGCTATAATCCTTGTTTCTTTAACTTTTCTAAAAGTTCCTTCTGCTCTTTAGTTAATTTTTTGGGAGTTTTAACAGCTAGTTCAAGATACATATCTCCCCGGCCAAAACCGGAAAAATGAGGAATCCCCCGGTGGGAAAGACGGACAACCCTTCCTGATTCGGTCCCCTCCGGAATTTTAAGACTAACCCTATCTCCTTCCAAAGTCAACACTTCAATATTATCTCCCAATACCGCTGAAGAAAAAGGAATCGGGATTACGGTATAGAGGTGATCCCCTTCTCTCTTGAAAACAGGATGCTGTTTGACTAAAATTCTGGCGTATAAGTCTCCCGGCTCTCCTCCCCTTCTGCCGGCTTCTCCTTTGCCGGCAACTTTCAACACTTGATTGGTGTCAACTCCGGCCGGAATAACTATTTTGAATTTTTCTTCTTTCTTGAATCTTCCTTCTCCTTTGCAGACATTGCAAGGCTTTTCCGGCTTTGTTCCCTCTCCTTTGCATTCAGGACAGATAATATAGCGGGTAACCTGGCCGAAAATAGTTCTCTTGATCTGCTGAACCTCTCCTGTCCCCCGGCAGGAGAAACATTCTTTCACTTTAGTGCCCGGCTCGGCTCCGCTTCCTTGGCAGCGAGAGCAAGCAATCAGGCGGTATAAGGAAATCTCTTTTTCGTGCTTGGTTAAAATATCTTTTAAAGAAAGCTCTATATCAATTTCAATATCCTTTCCTCTTCTGACATCTTTTTTCTTTGGGCCTCCGCCAAAGCCGAAAAGCTCTTCAAACATATCTCCCAAATTATCAAACTCTGTTTCCCCTCCGCTGAACTTGTCTCTCATTCCTTCAAAGTCAAAACCAAAACCGGCTGAACCGGCGCCCGGTCCTGCTGCTCCGCCTTCAAAAACCCGGCCAAACTGGTCATACTGGGCTTTCTTATCCTTGCTGGAAAGAATTTGATAGGCTTCATTGATTTCTTTGAATTTCTTTTCGTCCCCGCCCTTGTCAGGGTGGTACTTGTGGGCCAGCTTGCGGTATGCCTTTTTAATCTCTTCCGTAGAAGCATTTTTGGCAACACCTAAGATTTGATAATAATCCTTCATAATCGCTTCGCTAAATTAAAAATTATTTATCGCTTGGCTGTTCTCCTTCTTCCGGTTTTTTCTCGTCCTTGTTCTCATCTTCATTCTTGTTTTCTTTATTCTCTTCTTCTGGTTTCTGTTCTTTGTCTTCTTCCTTCTTAGAGTCTTCTTCTTGGGGCTTTCCTTCTTCCGGGGCCGGCGCTTGTTCTTGAGCTTGCTTGTATAAATCAGCTCCCACTTTTTGAATCGCTTGAGACAACTCCTCGCTTTTGCTTTTCATTTCTTCTATCGGATGTCGTTTTTCCTCATGGTACTCTGTATACTTCAGCAATACATTTACACCGATGTTATATGCAAAAGATTTTTCCGCATTATACTTCATCCTATATACTTCTAATAAATGAATTAAACTGTTGATCATGTCTTTGCCATAACCTAATTTTACCTCTTTGAACGACAACCCTTTTTCTATGACATGATAATGTGCTGTGATACGACCTGCTAATATTTTTTCACTCTGGACCGCTCCGCTAAATGTTGATGAATAGTTAATG